>DASVTG010000711.1:0-3425 GCA_036387695.1 Hymenobacter sp.
AAAAACGCGGGTCCGAATCGCGCAACCGAGCCGAATTGGAAATTCGGGGTACTCCGCCAACGGCCTCCTGCCAACACAAGCAGTTGGCAATCAAGCCGTGGTGCCGCCGCAGCTGGAGCCCGCCCCGGCGGTGCAGGCGTAGCAATGCTGGTTGACCACGATGGCCCGCTGATTCAGGGCGGCCGCGTCGAAGTCGCGGATGTGCCGGGCCGGGCTGGCCACGTGCAAGTCCAGCATCTGGTTGAAGTCGCAGTCGTAGAGGCCGCCGTCCCAACCCACCGAAATGGTGTTGCGGCACATCACGCCGGCCGCCGCGGCGGGGTTGAAGGCGTTGACCAGCTTTTCCATGTAGCCGGCGTAGTTGTTCGACTCTATCAGGTAATCGAGGTAGCGGCTCACGGGAATGTTGGTGATGGCGTACAACTCGTTGAACACAATGCCGTGGTCGCGCAGCAGCGCTCGCTTGAACTGGTCCTGCAAGCCCTTTTGGGCCCCGGGCAAAAAGGCGCCCGCGGGGTTGTACACCAGGTTCAGCACCAGGCCGGAACCTTCCTGGCCGTAGCCCACGGCGTTCAGCATTTTCAGGGCCCGCACCGAGTCTTGGAACACGCCGTCGCCGCGCTGCCGGTCGGTTTTGTCGGCGCTGTAGAACGGCAGCGAGCTCACCACTTCCACGCCGTGGCGCTTGAAAAAGTCCGGCAGGTCGTGGTACTTTTTATTGGCCACGATGATGGTGAGGTTGCAGCGGACCAGCACCTTGCGGCCCAGCTTGCCGATTTCCTCCACAAACCAGCGGAAGTCGGGGTTCATCTCCGGCGCGCCGCCCGTCAGGTCCACCGCGGGGATGTCGGTTTGGGCCAGCGCGTCGAGGCAGAGCTGCATCGTTTCGCGGGTCATGATTTCCTTGCGGTCGGGGCCGGCGTCCACGTGGCAGTGCCGGCACACCTGGTTGCACATTTTGCCCACGTTGATTTGCAGCACGGCCGGCGCCACCGGCGTGAGCGGAAACAAACCCGCCACGCCCAGCTTTTCGTGGAAAAGCGGCAGGTGCAGCGTATCGGCTACTTCGCGCCGGAGCACGGTGAGCTGAAAGGCCGAGTCGGCCAGCTGGTGGCCGGTGGCCTTGAGGGATTTCATGGGGTGAATTTGGTGAGGTGTGAACCGGTGAGGTGTGGAGTGGTGAGGCGTGAACTGGTGAGGAGGTGAGTTTGACGTTCTGCTTGCGCCGGTGAAACATCAAACTCACCACCTCACCAGTTCACACCTCACCACTCCACACCTCACCGGTTCAGCTCTTTACATGGACAGCTCCTTGGCCTTGTTCATCATTTGCACACTATGCACGAGGGTGGCACCGCCCCGAATGGCTGCGGCCACGTGAACGGCCTCCATCATTTCGGTTTCGGAGCAGCCTTTTTCGAGGGTGTCGCTGGTGTAGGCATCGATGCAGTAGGGGCACTGCACGGCGTGGGACACGGCCAAGGCAATGAGCGACTTCTCGCGGGCCGTGAGGGCGCCTTCGGCAAACACGGCGCCGTAGTAGCTGAAGAATTTGTCGGCAAACTCCTGCTGAAATTCGCCGATATTGCCAAATTTCTTGAGGTCTGCGGGGTTGTAATAAGATTCCATGGAAGGGGTTTTGAGTAGAAATACGAGAAGAAACCAGAATACAGATTTGGCGCCGGTTTCATTCATGCCACGCGACACTGGCAAGGAAAGAGGACCGGCTCCAGTCAGTTTTCCAGCCCGGAAAATACGCGGGCAGGAGCGGAGAAAGCCGTCCGTGGCGGAAAAGGCAGTGTGCTGTTGCGAGAGACAGCGGGTAAAAAGACGTGGTTTCTGCAACTGTCACAACGCGAGAATGGGGTTTAAGCAGCTGTTCGAGTTAGCCGGCACGAGGTAGAGACGCAACAGTTGGCGTCTCGTCATGGAACGATGCCATCCAAACGGTGCGGCGGGCGTGGCCGACAAGACTTCAACTGTTGCGTCTCTACTTCGTTTGTGCCAGTTGGAAATCGACTCAAATAGCTTCCAAGAAAAGGAGTGTTGGAGGCCGCAGGCATCCTGTCTTAAAAAAATAGCTTTGTTTTTATATTATAAGTTGCAATAGTGATAAAATAAAAGTAACTTAGTCTATGCATAAAATGCTGTTGGCCGCGCTCCTAGGCAAGCGACCTCGGCTCAGAGCTTCGTGCACAGCTAAACCGCTCGGTGGCTGTTTGGGTTTGCTGCCACAAGGCAGCAGAGACACCTTTTTCTGCTAGTTACTTCTGCCCTCCTTGTTGGCCGGCCACGGCGCTACGCAAGTTTGTGAAGGCAGCCTTCAGTGCGGAGCATGGGCTAGAAGCTGCCGGCCATCGGGCGGTAGTGCCTTCGGGCGCCCATGCTCCGCCTCGCTGCGGCAAGGGCCGTCCTCCCCCAATCAGGGCAAACTCACTCAGCATCCGTTGTGGAAGCCGCGCGTGGCGCAAGGCCGCCATGCGAAGCCGTGCCCGGCTCAGGGGCCGCACGCGCGGGCCGGGCCAGTCGTGGCCTTGCTGCTCGACCGTTTTTCTTACCATTCTCACCCTTTTCTATGAAACACCTTCTCTGCTGCCTGGGGTTGGCCCTGCTGCTGGGCGCCTGCTCCGATGACGACGATGACACCGTAGCCGGCCGCTTGAACGCTCCGTCGGTGGTGATGGGCAACGGCAAAGCCAACGCCTGGCTGGACCGCGACGCCCAAGGCAACCCCACGGCGCTGGGCTTCACCCTGACCAAGGGCGCGCTGGACCAATTGCCGCCCACCGTGCCCGCCACGGAGTTCATGCTGGCCATCCCCGACGAAGCGGTGGCCAGCACGCCTTTCCAGCACATCATGCTCGACTGGAACCCGCAGGGGCACGAGCCGCCCGGGGTGTACGACGTGCCGCACTTCGACTTTCATTTCTACATGATGCCCATGGCCGAGGTGATGCAGATTCCGCCCTACCCGGTGAACCCGGCGGGCTTCGACAAGAGCCCGGCCCCGGCCTACCTGCCCGCGGGCTACGTCAAGAACCCCGGCGGCGTGCCGGCCATGGGGGCCCACTGGTCGGACCCGACCAGCCCCGAATTCCGCGGCCAGCCCTTCACCGAAACGTTCGTGTACGGCAGCTACAACGGGCACGTGACGTTCATTGAACCCATGGTGGCCTTGAGCTACCTGAAAACCAGCCCCAACATAGACAAGGAAATAAAGCAGCCGGCGCAGTACGAAAAGCCGGGCTATTTCCCCACCCGCTACAGCATTCACACCCACGCCAACGGCAGCATCGACATCGCCCTCACGCAGTTTGTGAAGCGCTGAGCCGACGGCCGGCGTGGTGAACTGACTGCCACAGGAGGCAGCGGCGGAGCAGCAGAAGCTGTGTGGGCCGCTGGCCGAGTACCCCGAATTGAACATT
>DASVTG010000712.1:0-4158 GCA_036387695.1 Hymenobacter sp.
CAACCCAATTTTTGGTGGTATTGACCGACACCGGCTTGCCGGATTTGGCGGTGGCGGGGATTGATTGGGCCACGGCGGGCGCAGGGCCCAACAACACGGCGAGGAAAGGCAGCAACAACAGGTTTCGCATGGCAGCAGGGGGTTAGGTGAAACGTGCTGACTTGATGCAGGGCCCCGAGGGATTACACACGGAAATAAAAAAGAACGTCACGCGGAGTTCAGGCGAAGCATCTCTGCCGCTGTACCGAATGGTTTGCTATCCCAGCAGAGATGCTTCGCCCGCGCCGAGCGTAACCGGCGCTTGTATTTCAAGAAATGTCCGTTTGCATTCTCGCATGCCCGAAATTGCCCTAACTTCCCAGCCGAATGTTCTTTCGCCGCAACAAGTCCGCCGCTGCCGCCCTGCCGGGTACGACTCCGCTCTCCGACCAGGAGCTGCTGGCCCGCTATCGCCTGCGCGGCGACGTGGCCGACCTCGGCGTGCTCTACGACCGGTACTTGCCCGAAGCCTTCGCGGTGTGCCGGCGCTACCTCGCACCGCCCGACGAAGACGCCCAGGACGCCGTGATGCAGCTCTTTGAGCACCTCGTGAAAGCGCTGCGCACCCACGCGCCTGACAACTTCCCGGCCTGGCTGCACACCACGGCTCGCAACCATTGCCTGATGCAGCTGCGGGCCCGAAAACGGGCTGGGCCCAGCGCCGGGCCGCTCATCCTCACCTTTCCCGACGCGGCCGATGTGGAAACCGCCGCTGCCCGGCATCTGCAGGACAACGAAGCTGCTGCCGAGGACGCGCTGGAGGCCGAAGCCCGCTTGCAAAGCGTGGAAGCGGCCCTGGCTCAACTCCCGCCGGCGCAGCGCCGTTGCCTCGAATTGTTTTACCTCGAAAAGAAGTGCTACCGCGACATCGCCACCGAAACCGGCCTGGAATTGAACCTGGTGCGCAGCCACTTGCAGAACGGGAAACGTATGCTGCGCCGGCAGCTGGAGCCTCCCGGCCCCGCGCCCGCGCCTCCGCCCAAGTCTGCCTCATCTGCCGCCCCCAATAATCCCCTCCATGTCGCCCGCTGATTCGCCTTTTGCCTCGCTGCCCACCCCTGGCCCCCACCCGGCCACGGGCGAGCTCCGTGCATACGCGGAAGGCACGCTAGCGCCCGCCGAACAGCAACGCATTGAAGCGCACATGCTTGATTGCGAGCGCTGCGCCGACGTGGTGGACGGCTTTTCGATGACCGACGCCGCCACTACCGACCAAGCCGTGGCTGCCCTGCGCAACCGCCTGCAAGCCCGCGTGGGCACCCCGGAACCCCAACCCCTGGCTTCTCCCAGCTACTGGCCCCGGGTGGCCGCCGCTGCCGCCCTGCTAGGGGTAGTAGCCGGCGGAGTCTGGACCTGGGAGCAGCGCGACACCATCTCTCCGCCCGCTACCGCTCGCCTGGAAAAAACAGCCCCTGCAGTTGCCGTTGAACCTTCGCCCGCCCCGGCTCAGGTACCCAACACGGCTTCCGCAAGCAGCGCTGAAGCGCCAGTAGCTTCGGCCCCCAAAGCGGCAGCTGATTATGCTGCCGTCACCACCACTGCACCGCAGCGCGCGGCGCGGCCGCAGCTTGAGCGAGTTGCTTCCCGCGCGGCCAAGGCCCGCAACACCCAAGTGGTTGTAGCTGATAAAGAAGTCCTTGCAGATGCCGCTGAACCGGCCGCGGCTGCGGCGCCGGATGGCTGGGCATCGAGCCAGCCGGCAGCCAAGCCCGCGGCTGCAGCTTCGGGGACGGCAGTGGAATCGGCTGATAAATCGGAGAGCGTGCAGCTGGAAGAGAAAGTTGCCACGGCCGATACGGCAAGGACTAGGAATGAGTCTAGTGCGGCAAGCCCGGCGAAGAAGGCTAAGGCGTTTTCGGCGGCTCCAGCGCCCAGCAGTGGCGCCACGGCGCGGGTGCTGGCAACGCCTTTGCCGGGCGCCATCGCCATCAAGCCCGCGCCTGTTGGCGGCACGTCGGCCCTGCGCGACTACCTGCACCGTGAAGCCATGGAATTTGAGCCCGAAAACAACGCCCTGCGCCTCACCGGCACGGTTCGCCTCAAGTTCATTGTGGGCGCCGACGGCAAGGTCAGCGACTTGAAGGTAACCCGTGGCCTGCGCGAGGATTACGACAACGAGGCCATCCGCATGGTGTGCGAAGGGCCCGCCTGGCAGCCCGGCGTGGCCGGCGGCCGGCGGGCCCCGCTGCCCATGGAACTGAACGTTACGTTCTGAGTAGCGCTACAGCGCAGTGCCCGGCTTGAGCGTGCCTGCGTCCACTGACTTGAGGAATTTGACGAGCCCGGTGAAATAGGTATGCTGGTCGTCGTACATGCTCATGTGGCTGCCTTGGGGGCAAATGAGGGAGTTGCCATTCTGCACTTTGGTGGCAATCATGCGCATGTGCTCGGGGTCCATGGTGTCGTATTTGCCGCCGATGCTCAGCACGGGCACGGTGAGCTTGGGCAGGTCGGGCACCCGGTTCCAGTTCACGAGCTTGCCGGAGATACCGAACTCGCTGGGGCCCTGCATCGTGACGTAGAGCGACTGATTAATCTTGCTCATGGCCCGGCTTACCGGCTCGGGGTTGGGCACGATGCGGCACAGGTGCTGGGCGTAGAAATTGGGTTCGAGCAGGCCCATGTAGCGCGGGTTGCTGAAGTCTTTTCGGGCCTCAATCTGCCGGATTTCGGCCAGCACCTCGGGCTTCATCTGCTTGGCCAGCACTTCGTCGGCATACTTCCCGTAGTCGGGGCAGCTCATCATCATGTTGGAAATGATGAGGCCCTTGAGGTTTTGCTGGTACTTGAAGGCATATTCCGCAGCCAGAATGCCGCCCCAGGAATGACCCAGCAGGAAGAAATTGTCCTTGGTCAGGTTCAGCGCCTGGCGCACCTGCTCCACTTCTTCCACGTAGCGCGGCAGGCTCCACATGGCCGTGTCTTTGGGGTTATCGGACAAGCCGCAGCCCAGCTGGTCGTAATAAATAAACTCGATGCCTTCCTTGGGCAGGAAGTTCTCGAAGCACTCAAAGTACTCGTGTGTGGCACCGGGGCCGCCATTGAGCAGCAGCACTTTCACCTTCGGGTTGTTGCCGAAACGCTTGGTCCAAACGTTGAATTTCCCTTTGGGTGTAGTGATGGAAACCACGCGCACACCGCCGTCCTGCACGCCGGTTTCGGTGGCCGCGAAGTATGATGCCGGCACCGACGCCGTGCTGGCAGCAACCCCCGTTTCGGCCGTGTCCGCCTTGTTGCAGCCGGCGAGAAGCGTAGCGCCAAACATCAAGGCAGCAGTCAAATGCGAGAATAGTAGGTTCTTCATGGATGGAGAAAGAGGTTATTATGTAGTTACACCACAACCGTAAATGTCATGCTGAGCTTGCCGAAGCAGCTCTACAGCGCAAGTAGTTCTGCCAATTGAGTTAGTGACAAGGTAGAGATGCTTCGGCAAGCTCAGCATGACGGTTCTTATTGCTCACCTGCTGTTCCAACATCATTAGCAGTTAATTAACCTCACTTTTGGTGTTGATGTAGCGCTCGAAAAACTCGTAGGTGCGCAGCATCTGGTCGATGCGCTGGCGGTTGTCGCCGGAACGGGTAAGCTCGTGGGTGCCGCCGGGGTGGCGCACGTACTCCACGGGGCGGCCCAGCACCTTGAGGCTGCGGTACATCATTTCGCCCTGCACAAAGCCGGTGCGGCGGTCGTTTTCGCCGTGGAACAGAATGTAAGGCGTGGTGATTTTATCGACGTAGCTGATGGGCGACTCGCGGGTGAGCACGGCCTTCACCGCGGGCTCCCAGGGGTAGCCGCCGAAGTAGTTGGGCACGAGGCGCCAAGCGTTGCCCTCGCCGAAAAAAGTAGCCAGGTCGTACACGCCGCGTTGCGAGCAGGCCGCCTTGAAGCGTTGGTCGTGGCTGATAATCCAGGCCACGAGGTAGCCGGCGTAGGAACCGCCCGTGACGGTGAGCTTGCCGGGGTCGGCCCAGCCTTCGGCCACGGTTTTGTCGAGGGCGGTGAGCACGTCACTGCTCGGGCCCGCGCCCCAGTCCTGGATGTTGGCGCGCAGAAAGTCCTGGCCGTAGCCGCCGGAGCCCCGCGGGTTGCTATAGACCACGCCGTAGCCCTGGGCGGCGAAG
>DASVTG010000713.1:0-4101 GCA_036387695.1 Hymenobacter sp.
GCTCGCGCCCGATGCGCAGCACTTCCTGGGGGGCCGTTCCGTCGCGGGTAAAAAAGCTGTGCACCTGAAACGAAGGAGCGTTGCGGGGCGGGCCCCCGTCGAGCACAAGCACCCGTCGGCGGGCCCGCCCCAACACTAGGGCCGCGCTCAGGCCCGCGTTGCTGGCCCCCACCACCACGTCGTAGTAGTCGTGGGCAGGCAAAGGGCATTTACGCATGACAAAGCAGGTTAAAAAAAGGCCATAACCAATGGACGCCGTCATATTCCGGGGCCAAGCCGGGCCAGGAGTGCCTTGCAGGCACCTCCGGCCCGGCCGGCCACGCCGCCCTCCTCTGCCAAGCTGCACTCACCAGCGGGCTGGGCAAGGGTGGCCCCGGAAGCAGGCGGGTCGCCGCTTACTGCACCGTCACGGGGAAGGTCACCTCCACGTCGGTGTCGCCGGGGGCGAAGGTGCCGTTCTTCGCGCCGGGCTGGTGGCGCAGCGTGATTTTCAACGTGCCCGTGCCCGCCGCCGTGGTCACGAGCTGGGTGGCCAAGCCCACGGGGAGGTTCTTGCTGTCCCGGTCGGTGAGCGTGATGCCCAACAAGCCGGCCGGCGCGGGTTCGTAGAAAAACAGGTGGTCGTCCTGCTCCTCCCGGATTTCGTCCGACGTGTTCACCACCGGGGTCTTGGTTTCGTCGAGCAGCGAGAGGGCGCCGGTGTAGGTGGTGTTGGGCCGCAGGCCGAGCGTGCCAATGGTAGGGGCGTTGCCACCGGTGCCGTCCGTGTCCCTCCAGGTGACGATGGCCGGGGTACCGCCCCCCACGGGCGTCAGCACGTAGGTCACGGTGGTAATCTGCTCGTTGTCCTCGTCGGGCTGAGGGTCGTCCTTGTCTTTTTTGCAGGACGAGAAAGCGAGCGGAACGGCCAGCAGCAAGGCCGCCAGGCGGAAGCGGGATTGGAAAACAGTCATGGGATTGAAATGAAAAGTGGGTGAAAATGAAAAAATTAGAAAAAGTGAAAAGTTATTTTGAGGCCTTGCCAAAGGCCAGCGGCACGCGCAGGCGCAGCGTCACGTTGCGGCCCATCTCGTCGAGGAAGTAGCGGTAGCGGTTGAGGTAGTCGCGGTAGCGCGCGTCGAGCAGGTTGGTGCCGGTGAGGCTGATTTCCAGCGGGGTGCGTGGGCCCAGGCGCAGCGTGCCGCCCACTTCGGCCCCCAGCAGCCAGTAGCCGGGGGGCGGGTCCTGGTAGTCGCGCTGCTCGTTGTCGCGCGGCACGCGGGTTTGGCGGCGCACGCCCTGCGCCCCCAGCTGGGCATACAGGCCGCCCAGGCGGCGCGGCGCGGCTCCGGTGCCGGCGGGCGCTTCGTAGCGCAGCCAGGTTTCGAGCCGGTCGGCGGGGGCCAGGATGAGGTAATCGTTCCGTTGCCGGTCGTGCTCCACCACCGTGGCGGCCTTCAGCCCCAGCGTGAGCGGGGCAGCCAGGCGGTAGGCCACCAGCAGGTCGGCGCCCCGGAAGCGGGCGTTGGTTTGCTGGTAGCGATAGGAGGGAAACAAGCCCCGGATGTCGAGCACCGGCTCGATGGGCGTTTGGTAGATGTAGTGGTCGATGCCGGTTTGGTACACGGTCAGCTCGCCGTTGAGGCGGGGGTGGTCGTGCCAGCTCAGGCTAAAGGCGGCCGAGCGGGCCGTTTCCGGCCCCAGCTCGGGGGTGCCCGCCGGCCGCGTGATGTCGTAGCCCTCCTCGTAAATGCCGTTGTGCACGCCCTGGCTGGCGCGCTCGTTGGCGGCGGGCGCCCGCTGCAGCAAGCTGGCGTCGGCCCGCAGGGTCACGTGCGGCCCCAGTTCGCGCACCAGCCCCAGGGAGGCCGCCGGCGTGGTGAAGGCAAAGCTTTCGCGCACCACGGCAAAGGCCCCGCTCGCCCGGGAAGGCCGGCGCGTATCAAGCTGGCGGCGGTCCAGGCGCAGGCCCGCTTCCAGCAGCCAAGGGCCCGGGTGCCAGCGCCCCAAGGCATAGGCCCCGCCCGTAAGGTTGGTGTAGTAGGGGATAAAAAAGCGGCTGCCCGGCCGGTAGGTGTTGTCCTGCGAGGTACCGCTCAGGCCCACTTCCCCGCCAAAGGGGCCGGGCAGGCGGGGCTCCCAGCGCAGCTCGGCGGTGGTGGTGGCGTTGCGGTAGTCCAGCTCGGGCCGGTTTTGGGCGGCCACGTTGTCGTTGCGGGGCCGGTACTTGTCGTACTCGCCGCGCCGGTCGGCCTGCTGCGCCACCGTGGCGCTCAGGCGCCCGCCCCAGCCCGGCAGTTGGTAAAAACCAGTGAGCTTGCCGAGGGTGTGCTGAATCTGTTGGTAGGGCCGCTCCAACGCGTAAGTAAACGAGGCGGGCAGCGGGGCCGGCGACGAGCCGCGGGCCGCTTGGTTCCAGTTTTCGGGCACGGGGTACAGCCCCAGCCGGGCGTTGTACTGGCTCACAAAGGCTTCCACGCCCCAGCGCTCCCGGCGCCAGCCCACGGCCCCCGAGTAGTTGTATTCGCCCAGGGCAGTGGAAGCAATTCGGTAGTCCGGCGTGGCCGTCAGGCCGGCCCGGCGCACGGTGCCCTGGGCCCGCCACGCCAGGCCGGGCAGGCGGGCCGGTGCGCCCTGCACCGTGGCCGACCCTGCCCCCAGGCCGTTGTTGCTGGCCCCCACCAGGTGCAGGTCGGCCGTGGTGCCGGCCGAATCCGGCAACGCCGCGGGCTGCACCAGCACCACCCCGCCGATGGCGTCGGCGCCGTAGCGCACGCCCGCCGCGCCCTTCACCACCGTCAGCTGTGCGGCCACGAAGGGGTCGATTTCCGGGCCGTGGTCCTGGCCCCACTGCTGGCCCTCCTGCCGCACGCCGTTGTTGAGCAAGGCCACGCGGTTGGAGTGCAAGCCGTGAATCATGGGCTTGAACACATTGGGCCCCGTCTGGATGGCCGACACGCCGCTCACTTTGAGCAGGGCTTCGCCCAGGCTCTGGCCCCGGGTGGCGGCTAGGTTGCGCCCGGCCAGGGCCGCCGTGGCCTGGGTGGGCGGCGTCCCGATGGCGGCCGCGTGCACCACGGCCCCGGCCAGCTGCACGGCGTCGGGGTGAAGCGCAAAATTGCGGACCACGGCCGTGGCCATGCGCACTTCGCTGGTTTCGGCGCGGTAGCCCACGAAGCTCACTTCGAGGTGGTAAGTGCCGGGGCAGACGTGAAAGTGGTAGTTGCCGTCGGCCCCGGTGGCGCTCACCTCGCCGGTTTCGAGCAGGCGCACGGTGGCGCCGGGCAGCACGGTGCCGGCTTCGTGGTCGGCCACGCGGCCCGCCAGCGCCAAGGTGCACGCCGCGGGGGCCGGTGCGGTTTGCGCCCGGCAAGGCTGGGCCAGCAAGCCCAGCCACGCCACGCCCAGCCACGCCAATGGGCGGCCCGGCCGGCAGGAAATAACCCTCATGAAAAAAGATAGCAAGCCGCCCAAAGGCAGCGTAAGCGCAAGCCGGGCCCGGACCGCGGCGGGGTCAGGGCAGGGCGTAGCTTAAAGCAACAAAAGCCAGCAGCCGCTTAGGCCGTGGGCGGGCCGCGCAGCTGCGCCGGCTGCCGCGCAATCCAGGGCGCGGTGGCCACGGTGGGCACGGGCGCCGTGGCAAAGCACGGCCGGGTGACCGGCGCGGGCACAACCAGGGGCATGGCCGGCAAAAACGGCACGTGGTAGAGGTCGTCGACCGGGCAGTGCTGGTGCTGCTTGCTCACCAAGGCTTTGCCCTTGTGCCGGAAAGCCGGCGCCTGGGCCGGTTCCTCGGTGGTGTGCTCGTGCGGGTGCAGGGCGAGTATCCACGCCTCGGGCAGCAGCGTCCGCATAAGGCAGAGCAGCAGCAACAGGGCAATATGGGAGCGCAGGGCCAACACGGGCGCAAAGATGAGACAGAAACGTCAAACATCGGTGCTCAAACCCAAACGGACTTTATATAGCGGCGCGGTAAAATTGCCATTCAGCCCTAACCCTTTGCCACATCGTGCGGGCTGTGACGTCCGCTCACGGCCTGTTTAATTTATCGTTTTCTTGAATTACTGCGTCTCCTTAGCCTATCATGCCAGCTCCTGCAACCAGGACGCTGAAAGTGAGGAA
>DASVTG010000714.1:0-5563 GCA_036387695.1 Hymenobacter sp.
GGCACCTTGTTCTGCCCGCCCAGGCGGCCCAGGCTTTTCATGTAGCGCTGGAAGGCACCGGCCGGCAGCGGCGTGAGGAGCAGCGGCACCAGGATGTTGCCCTTGCGTAGGTCGTCGTAATAGGTATTGCAGCGGCGCAACGCGGCATCCAAGGCCGTGGCAAAAGCCGCTGCGTCGCTGGGCTGGCGGGCAAACTCCACCAGCCACTCGTGGCGCGAGGGCGTGGCGGGGTCGTCGCTCACCAGCGGGGCCACGGTGAATTCAATGACTTCCACCTCTGGAAACTGCGCCATGGCTTCGCGCAGCGCAAATTCCACTTCCTCGCCGATGACGTGCTCGCCGAAGGCCGAAAGGAAGTGCTTGATGCGGCCCGTGACTACCACGCGGTGCGGCGCAAGGCTCACGAAGCGCACCGTGTCGCCCAGCGAGTACGCCCACAAACCCGCGTTGGAACTCAGGACCACGGCGTACTGCCGGTCCAGCTCCACCTCGGCAATGGTGAGGCGCGGCGCATTCGGTTCAAAGAACCGCTCAACAGGCACGAATTCGAAGAAGATGCCGCTGTTCAGCAGCAGCAGCAGCCCCGGATTGCCGGGCTCGTCCTGAAAAGCCAGGAAGCCTTCGGAAGCGGGAAACAGTTCGATGCTGTCCACCGGCCGGCCGATGCTTTCGAAGAGCTTGGCGCGGTAGGGCTCGAAGTTGACGCCGCCGTACACGAACAGGTTGAAATCAGGGAAAATGTTCTTGATGGGCTGGCCGGTGCGGGCCGTGAGGCGGTCGAAATACATCTGCACCCACGGCGGGATGCCCGAAATCAGGGTCATTTTCTGACCCAGGGTTTCGTCCACGATGCGCTCCAGCTTGGCTTCCCAGTCTTCGATGACGTTGGTTTCGTAGCTGGGCAGCTGGTTGCGGCGCAGGTAGGCCGGCACGTGGTGGTTGGCAATGCCCGACAGGCGGCCGGTACGAATGCCGTGATGCAACTCCAGCTCCGGTGAGCCCGACAGGAACATCAGCTTGCCATTGAGAAACCCACTGCGGCCCGTGCGGTGCACATAGTGCAGCAGCGCATCTTTGGCGCCGTTGATGTGATTGCCGATGCTGGCCGGCGTGATGGGAATGTACTTGGTGCCCGACGTGGTGCCGCTGGTTTTGGCCAGGTACAAGGGGCGGCCGGGCCAGAGCACGTCGGCCTCGCCGGCCTGCGTGCGGTCGAAATACGGTTTCAACCCTTCGTAGTCGCGCACGGGCACTTGCCGGGCAAACGCCGCGGGCGAGGCCGACGCGGGCAAGTCGTGGTCGCGGGCAAAGGCAGTGTTGCGCGCCGCAGTGGCCGTCAGCTGCCGCAGTATCCGGAGTTGAGTGCCCACCGGGTCGCGCTGCCATTTGTGGTCGCGGTGCACCACGTAGCTGGCCAAAGGGCGGCTTAGTACGGATTTCACTCCCATAGTCCGAATAAAAACACCGTTGAAAGGGCTGCGAAGGTACGTTGGACGAGTTCACGGGTTAGCTGCCCCGGCAACCCGTCTAACTTGGCGCCGTTACCTGTGTTTACCATTCTCAACCCTAACCTAACCAACCACCACACAACCATGGCAGACCACAAAGGCACCGCCGCCTGGACCGGCGACATCAAAGGCAGCGGCACGCTCAGCACCGAAAGCGGCAACCTCAACGCGCCCTATTCCGTGGGCAGCCGCTTCGAAGGCAAGCCCGGCACCAACCCCGAAGAGCTCATCGGCGCGGCCCACGCCGGCTGCTACACCATGTACCTGACCAGCGTGCTCACCAAGCACGGCCACCAAGTTCAGACCATCAACACGACCTCCACCGTCACGATGAACCCCAACAACGGCCACCCCGTCATCGAGCGCATCCACGTCAGCGTGGAAGGCCACGTGAGCGGCGGCAACATCACGGCCGACGACTTCCAGAAGCACGCCGAAGACGCCAAAGCCAACTGCCCCGTCTCCAAAGCCCTGAGCGCCGTGCCCGAAATGACCTTGGAAGCCAAGTTCGTGGGTTAGTTTCGGCGCTGGCCAAACCAAGAGCACGTCATGCTGAGCTGGTCGAAGCATCTCTACCGCGAAGAGTAAAATTGATTACTATCGCAAGAGAGATGCTTCGACCAGCTCAGCATGACGTTCTTTTGAGTGGTTGTTTGCGCCTGACAACCGACAACCGACAACTGCCAACTAAATTTGCCCTATGCCCACTGGTACCACCCGCATTCGCCTTCGCCCCGCCAACACCTCCCGCATCCCCTTCTGGGGCCAGCTCGCCATTGGCTTGTTTTGGGTGGTCTACGTGCTGTTTATGATGTGGGGCGACACCAATGCCCACGACTACCATTTCCTGCACTGGGTGTTTCTGGTGTTCAGCCTCGTGTACATTGGCTACGTGCTGGTGCACAACGCGCCCATCTTCGGCACCCAAAGCTATTTGGAGTTTACCCCCGGCTACATCGTGCACAAAGGCGGCCTGTTCCGCCCCAAGCAGGTTTTTGCGGCCGAAAAAATAGCCACGCTGGAATTGCGGCCCATGCTGCTCCGCGTGCAGCTCAACGACGGCGAAGTCTACGTCCTAAACCTGCGCGAAGTGAAAGGCAAGATGCGCAAACAGCGCTTCCGGGAGCAAGTGCGCCAGTTTGCCAGCCAGCACCATGTGCAGCTGGTGGAAAGCAACCCCGCCGCCACGGCTTAGCGCTTACTCAAACAGCGGCGCCAGCGGCAATTCAATGCCGGTGGCCGGGTCGGTCAGCGTGTCGTTGTCGTGGAAAAACGTGTACTTGCCAGGCGCCCCGTACACGAAGATGCCGCCCACTTCTGGCAGCACAATCCAACACGATTTCACGCCGGCTTGGAAGTAAGCGTTGGCCTTGCTTATCAACTCGCTCAATGCTTGAGTTGGCGACAGAATTTCGATGGTGGTCAGCGGCAACAGCTGCGCCACGATGCTGTCGTTGGCCATATCAAGGGCCATTTTGGGGAAAACAGCAATGTCTGGCACCATCACCCGACCCGAAATGGCGATGTTGACTTCCGACACGAAACGAAATTGCTCGCGGCAACGAGTTTTCAATTCAAACCCGATGTTGAGTTGAATTGCGCTATGGTTGAGGCTGGGCGTGGGCTTTCCGCGTTCGAGCTCGTAGTCGGAAATTTCTGGGGCAAAAGCTTCCATAAGGCAGGGCTTTGCCAAATGTAACGCGCTTCAGCCAAAATTAGGTGCCCGCCCTACTTCGCGAATTTCTTCCGCAATTCGTCAACCTGGTCGCGGAACTTCTTGTCCGAATCCACCAAGTCCGACACGGTTTGCACCGAGTGCATCACCGTGGTATGGTCGCGCCCACCAAAGTGGAAGCCAATGGTTTTCAGTGTGTGCGCCGTGTGGTGCTTGGCAAAATACATGGCCACTTGCCGGGCCGTCACCACTTCTTTCTTGCGGGTTTTGTCCTTTAGCAGCTCCACCGAAATGCCGAAATAAGCGGCCACGGTCTTCTGAATAAAGTCAAGGTTCACCTCCGCCTCCACTTCTTCAATGATGTGGCGCAGCGCCTGCTTCACCATTTCCAGGTCGATGTCGCGGCGCGACAGGCTGCTCTGGGCCACCAGCGAGGCAATGACGCCTTCGAGTTCGCGCACGTTGGTGTGCACCGAATTGGCGAGGTAATCCACCACGTGGTCCGGCGGAATGTCGATGCCGTCCTGTTCCATCTTGTTGCGGATGATGGCCACCCGGGTTTCGAAATCGGGGCTTTGCACGTCGGCCGTCAACCCCCATTTGAAACGGTTCAGCAGCCGGTCTTCCAGGCCCAGCAGGTCCTTGGGCGGCCGGTCCGACGTCATCACAATCTGCTTGCCGGACTGGTGCAAGTGGTTGAAAATGTGAAAGAACATCTCCTGCGTCTTGCCCTTGTTGGCCAAGAACTGCACGTCGTCCAGAATCAGGGCATCGACTTGCAGGTAAAAGTTGGCAAAGTCCTGCACCTGCGCCCGCTGCACGCTGTCGATGAACTGATTCGTAAACTTCTCAGCCGAGACGTAGAGCACAAACCGCTCCGGCGCCGTGGCCTTGATGTGGTTGCCAATGGCCTGCACCAAGTGGGTTTTGCCCAGGCCCACACCGCCGTACACCATCAGCGGGTTGAAGCTGGTAGTGCCGGGCTTGTTGGCGACGGCCAAACCAGCCGAGCGCGCCAAACGATTGCAGTCGCCTTCGATGTAATTGTCGAAGGTATAGGAGCCGTTGAGCTGCGATGGCACGAGGTTGCCGTCCATCGGCCGGGCCGTGTCGAACGGGTTGCGGGGCGGCGCCAGGGTTTCGGCGCCGGCCAAGCTGTTGCTGCCAAAATTGCCGCGCGGCGTGGTGCGCATGGCCCCCGAAGCCACGTAGCGCGCCGATGCCGCCCGGGCACTTCCGGCTAAGGGGTTCTGCCCCGGCGCCGGAGGCTGGTTCTGGGGCGCGTCGCGCGGGTCGGGCGCGGCTTGTTTGCGGGGCGGCGGCAGGTGCAGGGCGCGCGGCGGGGCCTGCTCGTTGCCCTGGTCCACCACCACGCTGTATTCCAGGCGGCCCTCGGGGCCCAACTCGCGAAACAGGGCCCGGCGCAGCTCGTCCACGTAATGCTCCTCCAACCAGTCGTAGAAATACGCGCTGGGCACCTGAATGGTCAACACGTTCCCTTTCAGCTCAACCGGCACAATGGGCTGAAACCAGGTCTTGAAACTCTGCTCCCCGATTTCCGCCGAGATGCTGCGCAGGCAGCCAGCCCAAACTGTGCGAAAATCTTTGAGCATGAGAGCAGTTAGGCATTAACCGGCACCAAGCCGGCAGCAAAAACAGTGACAAAACCAGCACCGGAACGGTGCTATTATTTTCTTAGAGGGGGACAAAATTGTGGAAAACTCTGCACTTAAAAAAGCTGGCAAATGCTTGTTTATGTCGCGCTTTTAACAGGCTGCCCGAACCGGCACCACGGCGGCACTCGCTAAACCAGCGCGTTTGGTTTTCGCCGAAAATTCATAGTCCAGCCTTCCTAAATTTATACCCGACCAACCCACTTGGTTTATCAGGGTGGAGTGGCCGTCGGGGCCGGCAATGGGCTCCGGGGCGTCCATGAACGTGTGGGTGTGGCCGCCCAGTATCAGGTCAATGCCGGATACCTGGGCCGCCAGTTTGCGGTCGTCAAGCTTGGCACTTTCGTACTTATAGCCCAGGTGCGAGAGGCAGATAACCAAGTCGCACTTCTCGGCGCCGCGCAGTTGGGTGACTATTTCCTTGGCTTTGGCCACCGGGTCGAGGTATAGGGTGTTTCCGAAGTTCTTATCTCCTACCAAACCCGCCAGTTCGATGCCCAGGCCAAACACGCCGATGCGGATGCCTTGCTTTTCGAACACCTTATAAGGCGCAAAACGGCCGGCGAGCGACGTTTTCGAAAAGTCGTAGTTGGCGATGAGGAAAGGGAACGTGGCGTTGGGCAGTTGGCGCTGCAGGCCGTCGAGGCCGTTGTCGAAGTCGTGGTTGCCGAGGGTGCTGGCGTCGTAGCCCATCTGGCTCATGAGCT
>DASVTG010000715.1:0-3542 GCA_036387695.1 Hymenobacter sp.
CTTCGCTCAGCATGACGGTCTGTTGTGTTCCAACGCGAGAGGGCCCTTTGCTGCGCGGACGCCAGACGAGGATGACAGAAGTATGTGGCTGTAATTCTTACCGGCCAAACTCCACCCCGGCTTCTACGCCAAAGCTGTAGGGCCGGCTTTGCGCCAGGTAGCTCTGGGCCGGGTGCGCGTTCAACGGAACCAGGCCGAGTTCGCCCACCGGGCCCAGGCTGAAAGCCCAGTTGCCGGTGCCGGGGCGAAACTGGGCGCCCACGCCGCCGCGCAGGCTGCCCAGCACGCGGCGGTAGGGGCCGGCCGCCGAGGCGATGGAATAGGTTTTGGTGGCTTCGGGCTCGCCTTCCACTTCGCTGCGCACGCCCAGCAGGGCGCTCATCACGCCGCCCAGGCGGCCGTACAGGCTCCAGCCGCGCTTCACGGGGTTGTCGTAGCGCACTTCCATCGGAAGGCTGGCCAGGCGGTAGCGGAAATCGGTGGTACGCATGGTGCTGGCTATTGATTGGCCAAGGTCGGGCAGCTGCTCGCCCAGGAAAGACAGGGAAGAAGCCGACTGCGCCGTGGCCTGGCTCAGCTCGGCGCCGGTGCGCACCGACCAGCGGCCCGTGAGGCGGCGCGTGGCCAGCAACGCCACGCGCTGGCTGAAGCCGGGGCGCAGGTGCTCGCGGTACTGGGCCGCGGCGGCTTCGGTGAGGGCCGGGGAGTCGGCCCCCAAAGCGGGGTTGTAACCGTAATCTGACTCGATGCCTTTGCGCGAGAAGTTGATGTTGGGGTTGAAACCGCCGGCCGTGTAGCTAACGCCATAGCGCCACTTGTGCGCATCGATTGCTGGGACGGATTCGGCTTCGGGCAGCGACAAAGCGGCCAAACCGCTCGGTACGGCCACGGGGTTGGCCAAGCTCAACGCCGCCGTGCGGGTAGTCAGCAGCCCCGTTGGCTCCGCGCCTGCCACGGCCGAAGCCGAAACGGCTGCCACTCCAGAAGCAGTTGCCAAAACGCTGGTTTCATCAGTTATAGAAGACAAAGCCGCATTGCCATCGTTGCCGCCCAGTCCGGCTGCTACCGAACCAGCGGACTGGCTGCTGCGCGGTCCGTAATTGGGGCTGCTAGTGTATGCCATTGTCGCGGCCCCGGACTGAGGAGCAGCGACTACGGATGATTCATCGGCCACGCCGTTACGGCCGTCTTGAGCAGTGGTCGGACCGGTTAGGTTTCTTTCCAAGCCGGAACGTACCGAAGCAGGCCCAAAGCCCGAGTTCCGTGTGGGCGTATTAGCCAGAGTGCCCTGGGCACCGGCGCGGTAACTGCCCTCGGCTGAGGCCGAAGCAGCGCCTGTCGAGGCGTTCGATGTTGCGTCTTCGGCACCCATGGTGTTCAGGCGGCTGCCATTGCCGGCCGAGGCGGAAGTAGAAGCAACGGATGAATTCGCACCTGAAGTTGCCGAACGTTCGGTGGCGGTGGCCACTTCGGTTCCGGCCATGTCGGAAGCGCGGTGGGCCCACCAGCCGGTGCCGGCCAGCGAGGCCAGCACGAGGCTGGCCGCCGCCACCCAGCGCGTGGCCGTGAGGCGGCGCCGGTAGGTTTCGTTTTGGCGAACGAGCAGGGAATTATCAATCTGGTCCCACAGCATGGGACGCGGCGGCACGGCGGCCTCTTCGCCCAAGTGGTGGCGGAAAAGGTCCTCTAGGCTGCCGGTGGGTTTAGGCGTAGAATTTTCTTCGATAGGATTAGCTGACATGGCGGGTTGGAGCCCCGAGGCGCTCCAGTTTAGTTTGTAGGATAACCCGGGCCCGGGAATATTGCGACTTGCTCGTGCCCTCGGTGATGCTTAATAATTCTCCGATTTCTTTGTGGGTGTAGCCTTCAATGGCGTAGAGGTTGAAGACCATGCGGTAGCGCGGCGCCAACTCCTGCACCATGGTTAGCAGTTCCTGGAAGTTGTAGTTGCTGAGGGTAAATTCTTCGCTGGCAAGGGTTTCGGGGTAGTCGCCGTCGCTCACCGCCACCAGCGACGCGTTGCGGCGGTGCTGGCGCAGGGCCGCGTTAATCATGATACGGCGAATCCAGAATTCGAGCGGGCACTCGCGCCGGAAGCTGGCCAGGGTGCGGAACACCGTGAGGAAGCCCTCCTGCAGCACGTCCTCGGCCTCGAACGTAGTCTGGGCCTAGCGCAGGCACACGGCCATCATTTTGCCCGCGTACTTGTCATACAGCAGCTTCTGGGCCAGCTGGCGGCCGCGCAGGCAGCCGTCAATCAGCTCGGCTTCGGTGGGCGGGCTGGTCACGGCCGAGCTGCGGCTGGCCGTGAGGCGGGGCGCCGTGGGCGTTTGGTCGGGCAGCACGTCATCGGCGCCGAATGCAAACCACGTCGCGGCGCTCATGCGGCGTGCCGGTCACCCGTGCCGGTGGGGAAGGAAGTAGAGAAGGTCATTTTCTGCAGCATAGAAAGGCGGTTCAAGCGGGTAGAAAGCGGGCCCCGTGGCTGGCCTGCTGCATGTGGATGCAAGTGCGCGCAAAAAGGTTGCAACCGGCCCTCAGCAGAAATGAAAATGAGAAGCGGACAGGCAAGTTACCAGCAATGCAAGCACACCCAAGCAGCCGACCCAGGAAAATAATTACGGGGATATACATCAAATGTAAAACAATGTTGATACATTTGATGTATGTACATTTGTAGACCCTGGCAACGCTGAAAAACCAGTGAGGCCAACGCTACCAGCGTACGCACTCATTCCCTCATTTACCTTAATTCCTTTTTCATGAAGACCTTAGTGCTGTTCTATTCCACGTATGGCCACATCTGGAAGATGGCCGAAGCCGTGGCCGAAGGTGCCCGCCAAGTAGCCGACAACGAAGTGGTGGTGAAGCGCGTGCCCGAAACCTTGTCCAAAGAAATACTGGACAAGGTGGGTGCCACCGGCGCCCAGCAGGCGTTTGCGCACATCCCGGTGGCCACGCCCAACGAGCTGACCGAGTACGACGCCATCATTTTCGGCACGCCCACGCGCTACGGCAACTTGTGCGGCCAGATGCAGGCCTTTATGGACAGCACCGGCGGCCTGTGGGCCACGGGCGCCCTGGTGGGCAAAGTGGGCGGTGCGTTCGTGAGCACCGCCACCCAGCACGGCGGCCAGGAAACCACCCTGCGCGCGTTCCACACCGAACTGCTGCACCACGGCTTCGTGATTGTGGGCCTGCCTTACGCCTGGCAGGGCCAGATGGGCCACGAGGAAGTAACCGGCGGCACGCCCTACGGCGCCAGCACCGTAACCGGCGGCCAAGGCGAGCGCCAGCCCAGCGAAAACGAGCTGGAAGGCGCCCGCCACCAAGGCAAGTTCACGGCTGAAATCGCCCAGAAGCTCGCCGCCAAGTAATCGTTGAAAGCGCGGACGGTTCCCAGCCCGTCATGCTGCGCTTGTCGAAGCATCTCTACCGCCAAACTAAATCAAATTAGTGGCGCAGTAGAGCTGCTTCAACAAGCGCAGCATGACGGGCTTTTTGCTTGTAAAGAATTTCAAAGCTGGTTGTGGGCCCGAATG
>DASVTG010000716.1:0-2659 GCA_036387695.1 Hymenobacter sp.
CGCTCGGTAATTTTCAGGGCGTAGCCTTCCTCGTAGGCGATGTAGAACAAGCCGTCGTTCAGCATCTGGTGGATGTAGCTGTACCAATCGAGGTAGGGCAAATCCGACCCGGCGCCGTAGGTTTTTATCTGGTCGTAGCCGCCTTGCAGCACGGCCTGATTGCGCATGCCGCGCAGAATGTCAATCAGCAGGTTGATGGCCACCCGCTCGCGGCTGCGGAACACGGCCGAGTGGGCCTTTTGGGCAATGAGGGTGCCGTCGAAAGTCGTGGGCGGGTTCCGGCAGATGTCGCAGTTGCCGCAGTCTTCGTGCAGGGTTTCGGAGAAGTAGTTGAGCAGGATTTTGCGGCGGCAGCTGGCGGCTTCCGCGAACTGCTGCATGCGCTCGAGCTTGGCGGTGTTGAGCTGGGCCTGCCGGGCGGGCACGTCCTTGGTCACCATCTCGCGCATCTGCATCACGTCGGCGAAGCTGTAGAACAGGATGGCGGTGCTGGGCGCGCCGTCGCGGCCGGCGCGGCCGATTTCCTGGTAGTACCCTTCGATGTTTTTGGGCAGGTTGTAGTGCATCACCCAGCGCACGTTGCTCTTGTCGATGCCCATGCCGAAGGCAATGGTGGCCACAATCACCTGCAAGTCGTCCTGCAAAAAGCCTTCCTGCACCTTGCCGCGCTGCAGGGGCGTCATGCCGGCGTGGTAGTGTCCGGCCTTCACACCCTTGGCGATGAGCTTCTGGGCCACGGTTTCGCAGGTTTTGCGCGAGAGGCAGTAAATGATGCCAGGGTCCTGCGGGTGGCGCGCGATGTAGTCGAGGATGGAACCCATGCGGTCCTGGCCGGGCCGCACCAGCATGTTGATGTTGGGCCGGTCGAAGCTGGACAGGAACACCTTGGGCTGGTGCAGATTCAGCTGGGTGATGATGTCGCGCTTGGTGAGGCGGTCGGCCGTGGCCGTGAGCGCAATGATGGGCGTGCTTGGAAAGTGCGTCCGCAATTGGCCCAGCTGCGTGTACTCGGGCCGGAAATCGTGGCCCCAGCTCGAAATGCAGTGCGCCTCGTCGATGGCGAACATGCTGACGTTGACCCGCGTGAGAAACTGCAGGAAGCCGTCACTCAGCAGCTTTTCGGGCGACACGTACAGCAGTTTGAGATGGCCGCTCAGGGCGGCACGGGAAATGTCGTTGGCTTCGCTCTGGCCCACGCTGCTGTTGATGTATCCCGCGGTGATGCCGTTGGCCCGCAGCGCTTCCACCTGGTCCTTCATCAAGGCAATAAGGGGCGACACGACCACGCAAGTACCTTCCGACACCACGGCCGGAATCTGGAAACACACCGACTTGCCGCCGCCGGTGGGCATGAGCACCACGGTGTCTTTGCCGCCGAGGATGTGCTGGATGATGTCGCCCTGCATGGGGCGGAAATTGTCGTAGCCGTAATACCGTTTCAGGGCCTGGCGGGCGGCGGGCAGCAGGTCGGATTGGGCGGTAGTTAAGGTATCGGACATGGCATTCTGGGTAACCTCACCCCCCGGCCCCCTCTCCAAAAAAGAGGGGGAGCCAAACGGGTGCATTGGGACATCTTTTTTCAATTCATTCCGGATGATGGCCAATACTTGGTCCATCTCGTGCAGCACTTGCCGGTTGGTGAAACGCAGTTCGTGATAAGCTAATTCCGTTAGCGTGAAGGTACGGCCGGCATCGTATTCTGCCTGCTCCGTAGTGAGGTGAATTTCACCGTCAAGCTCGATAATAAGCTTAGCTGCAAGGCAGACAAAATCTGCAATAAAAAAGCCAATGGCGTGCTGGCGGCGGAACTTAACTCCCAGCTTGGCCCCGCGCAACTCTTGCCAAAGCAGTGCTTCTGCAGGCGTCGGCTTTTTGCGGTTCTCGCGGGCGTACCCTTTCGCTTTGCCCCACGTTCGCACATCGGTGGTATAGATGTGCTCTTGTGGATTACCAAGCTTGCCGGGAGTGATTTCCATTGAGGGAAGATAGAGACTACTTAGTACTCAACTTCTCCAAATATTTAACGCAAATCGTCGGGCTCCCCCTCTTTTTTGGAGAGGGGGCCGGGGGGTGAGGTTCTCCGCGAGCCGCGGTATAGCTCATACTTCAGCAGGCGGCAGTCAATCGGCCCGTTGAACAGCGGCACCCGCCGCGCCGGCTTCAGCCCGATGCTCTTGGCTGCTTCCAGATTTCCAGTGAACACGAAAGCGTTGTAACCCTGGAAATTCGTTTTTAACGCGTCGCCAATGGTTTTGTAGAGCGCCGCCATTTCGGCCTCCTCCCCTATCCGTTCGCCGTAGGGCGGGTTGGTGAGCACGATGCCGGGCTCCTCCTTGGCGGGGGCCGTGGCGTCCTTCACGTCGCGCACCGAAAGGCGCACGCAGTCTTCCAAGCCCGCCGCGGTGATGTTGGCGGCGGCCATGTCGATGACTTTGGGGTCAAGGTCGGAGCCGGCGAGGTAGGCCTGGGGCTCTTGCAGGCGCTGGGCCTTGGCCTCCTCGCGCACCTGGTTCCAGAGCGCGGGGTCGAAGTCGTACCAGTTTTCAAACCCGAATTTGCCCTGGTGAAACAAACCGGGCGCGATGCGCTGGCTGATGAGGCCGGCCTCCGTGAGGATGGTGGCCGAGCCGCACAGGGGGTCGATGAGCGGCTTTTTGCC
>DASVTG010000717.1:0-6792 GCA_036387695.1 Hymenobacter sp.
TACGAGTATGAAAAGCCGTTGCAGCTCCACTGCGACGGCTTTTTTGTAGCTGATGTCCCCAAAAATTGCCTCAAGGAAAAGACGCTTTATTGAAGGCTAGTGGTCAGGGGCTGGCGCTGACATGGAGCACGGCCGCTGCGGCCGCTGTGCTGGCAGCCCTGTATTGGCACATGACGGGCAAGGGGCTCCACACCACCACCGACTCGATTTACTATTTATCCGCAGCTAAGAGCTGGAGAGAAACTGGCCAGTTGCAAGACCCGGACGGCAGCCCGTACCGCTACTGGGGGCCTTTGTATCCGCTGCTACTTTCGTTGGGGCTGAGCACATGGGCCACGCGGGCCCTGCATGGGATGGCGCTGGTGAGCAACCTAGTGCTGTGGAGCTGGATAGGTAAAAACTTATTGCCGCAACGGCGGGCGCTGGTGCTGCCTTGGGCGCTGGCGCTAAGCACGGCCCTGATGGTGCCCGCGGCTTTTGTGTGGTCCGAAACGGTGTTTGCGGTGTTGTTGGCGGGCTATTGCGGGGCGCTGGTTGCCTGGCGCCAAAGTGGCAGAAACGGCTGGCTGGCGCTAGCCACAGGAGCCGCCTTTCTACTACCCCTGCAACGCACGGCGGGCATGGTGCTGCTGGCGGGAATAGGGGTGGGGCTGGTGCTCTACCATAACAGGCCCAGGCGATGGGGGCTCCTGCTGATGCACTGGGTGGTTTCGGCCGCGGGCGGGGTGGCTTGGAATTACTACGCTGAGCGCGTGGCGGGCACCCGCCCGGACCGCGGTTTCGGCACGCTGGCCAAGTTGTGGGGCTCCTTGGCCGACTATGGATTTGTGTTGCTGCGCTGGTTTCTGCCGCTGCCGGCAGCCGGGCGTGCGCTTTGGGCAAGCCTGTTTGCCGTGGCTTTGCCCGTCGGGCTGGCTTTGCTTTGGTTAGGGGTCGCAAAAAACACCAGAGAAGCCACGCAAAACCGCCCGGCGCTGCGCCTGCTCTGGGTGGCGGCAGTGGTGTACGTGCTGGGTTTGCTGCTGGCCGTGAACATGACGCGCGGAGCCACGGGCTTGTACGACGCCGAGCGGTACCTGGCGGTGCTTAGCGGGCCGGTTCTGCTGCTGGCGCTGGCGGCCTGGCCTCCGGTGGAACGGTGCGGGTTGAGGTGGGTGCAGCGGGGGGGCTTGGCCGTCTGGCTGCTGTATTCGGCGGTGCGGGTGGGGCACAACGTGCTGGCCCTGCGCCTACCGGTGAGCAAAGACGTCTTCTCAGTTCTGAAGTAACATACCCCGTGCAAACGTCTGTTTGCTTGACAACTTCCTCGGCCCAACGCTAAGCGCTGGCATATTCCAGCTTGTTTTTCCAGCGGTTCAAGGGCGCTTCGAGCAACGCCCACGAAACGCCGGCCAGGGCCAGCAACAGGGGCAGAAGCACCAGCAGGGTCGGCAAAGGGCCGAGCCAAAACTGCCGGTCCGCCGCCTCCGGGAAAATGCGGTAGATGGCCCGCTGGTAGAACACCGGCAGCAGCAAATGATACAGGTAGCAACCATAGCTGCGCTGGCCCACCCAGCGCAGCCAAGCCTGGCCGCGGCTTTCGGACGCGGGGCGGGTGGGTTGGTGCAGGGCCCAGTTCAGGGTGAGCACCGCCGGCACACTGCCCGCTGTGGAATAGAGCAACAGCCACAGTGCATGGGGTTCGCTGAAATAAAGCACAGCCCACAGCGCGGCCCAGCCGGCCCAGCCGGCCGCCACCCACTCAAAGCGAGCTAGGCGGCGCAACCAGGCTTGCTGCTCGGCCAAGCGCAACACGGCGCCGGCCGCAAACATGTCGAGGCAGGATGGAAGCAATGCCAGCACCAACGACGAATCCGGCGCCACCCAGTGCCCCCACACCAACCGGAACGCCGGGCCACACAACAGCACCAGCAGCATCCAGCGCAGCCGGCGCGGCAGCACGGCCAGCACCACGGGCCACAGCAGGTAAAACTGCTCGTCCACGGCCATGGTCCAGTAATGGCCCACGCCTTCGCCCCAGTGCTGCAGTTTGTAAAACAGCTGATTTGAAATCGGGATGATGAACCAGAGTGGGTACTCGTGCAGCGTGGCAAGCGGCAACAGGGCGCCCACTACCAGAGACACGTAGTAGGGCGGGAGGGTACGCGCCAGCCGCCGCACGTAGAAAATGCCCAGCCGCTGGCGCCAGCGGCCAGGTGCCCCCACGTACACCTGCTGTTTCCAGATGATACCCGAAATGAAATAGCCACTCAGCACAAAAAACGTCATGCTGCCCATGGTGCTGATGGGAAACACCGGGTGCGTCCAGTGCCCGACAATGACTAGCAGCACGCCAACGGCCCGCACGGCGTCGAGGCCGGGGCGGTAAGCCAGCGGGTGCGGGCCGGCGCCCACCGATGCCGTGGCCACTAGCCCACAGTATGGTACACGGCCTGCACGTCCTCGTCGTCCTCGAACTTCTCGATGATGGTCATGACTTCTTCCAACTGCTCGTCGTTCAGGGCGACGGTGGTGTTGGGCACGCGCTGCAGGTTCACGCTCACCACGTGGCGGCCTTGGGCTTCGAGGGCTTTTTGCATTTGGCCGAAGTCGGTGAAAGCGGTTTCGACCACGATGTACTTGTGCTCGGCGCCGTGCTCGTCTTCCTCGGTGGTTTCGTATACGTCTTCGGCGCCGAAATCAATCAGTTCCAGTTCCAGTTCGTCGCGGTCGAGGCCTTCGGCGGCGAGCTTGAACACGCCTTTGCGGGTGAAGGTGTAGTCGCTGCTGCCGACGGTGCCCAGGGTGCCTTCGTTGCGGTTGAAGATGAGGCGCACGTTGCTGACGGTGCGGGTGGGGTTGTCGGTGGCGGTTTCGATGACCACGGCCACGCCGTGGGGCAGGTAGCCTTCGTACACCACTTCCTGGTAATCCTTTTCTTCCTTGCTGCTGGCGCGCTTGATGGCGGCTTCCACCCGGTCTTTGGGCATGTTCACGCCTTTGGCGTTTTGCATGGCGGCGCGCAGGCGGGCGTTGGTGTCGGGATTGGGGCCGTTTTCCTTCACGGCCATCACGATTTCCTTGCCGATGCGGGTAAAGTCTTTCGACATTTTATCCCACCGCTTCATTTTGCGGCCTTTGCGAAATTCGAATGCGCGTCCCATTTAGGTCAATTAACAATTAGCAATGAGCAAGTAACAATGCCGCTTCGGGGGCTCTTGAAGCCGGTGTGGCCGAAACGGGCCGCAAGTTAGCCAGAAGGGGCGGGGGACGCCAAATGCCGTGACCGGTTGGGCTAGGAGCGCCGCTTCTTGGCCGGTTTGGGGCGGACTGGCGCGGGCGCGGGCGGGGTGCGGACGCCCGCCGCCACCAACTCGTACACGCCCTTGTTGCCCACCGGGTAGCCCAAAATGGTGAGCGTGAGGCGCTGCGTGGCGGGGTTGTACCGGAACGTGCCGCGCTGCACGTCCGCGCCTTTCAAATCCGTGAACGCGAAACGAATGCTGTCGCCGGTGATGGTGAAGGTGCCGTCTTGGCGGAAGTACTTGGGCCCGCCGGGCATCAGGATGCTGAAGCGCTTTTCGTAGGCGCCCGTGGGCCGCAGGGTGAGCGTGCCGCCCACGCCGCTTACCTTCGTGGGCGGCTCGTCGGTGGTGGCATCGTACACGGTGTAGGCCGTGTAGTTGTAGGTGGTGAAGAAGGAGGGAAGCGGCCGCTTGCTTGGGGCTTGGGCCTGCGCGCCATGAGCCAGCAGCAAGGCCCCGAGCACGGGCAAAAAACGCGTGGGAACGAAGAAAGGCATGGTGGAAAGGGCTGATTTAGGGCAGGTGTAGCGCGAACTTTGTAGTTCGCGTCCCCGAACGACTTTAATGGCGCGGGGACGCGAACTACAAAGTTCGCGCTACTAATCGCGCCCTGGACAATGTACGTGGACCCGCAACCGAAACTAGGCGTGGTGGACCGGAACGGGTTTGCCGTCCAACCACTTCACGAAATGGCGCAAGCCTTCGGCCAGCTTCGTGCGGGGCTCGTACCCGAGCAGGCGCTGGGCCTTGCTGATGTCGGCGTAGGTAATCTCAACGTCGCCGGCCTGCGGGGATTGAAAATCAAGCCGGGGCTCCACGCCCACGGCTACGCCCACGGCCTCGATGAGTTCGAGCAGCGAAACGGGGTGGTGGTTGCCCAGGTTGATGAGTTCGTAAACCGCAGTTTCCTGAGACAACAGAAAGTTGATGCCCCGGGCAATGCCGTCCACGGTATCGTGGATGAACGTGTAGTCGCGCGCGGTGTGGCCGTCGCCAAAAACGGGAATGGACTGCCCGGCACGCAGCAGGCGGGCGAACTTATGAATGGCCAGGTCGGGCCGCTGACGGGGGCCGTACACCGTGAAAAACCGGGCGCAAAGCGCATTCAGGCGGTAGAGGTGGTGGTAGGTGTAGATGAGCTCTTCGCCGGCCAGCTTGGACGCCGCGTAAGGCGACACGGCCGCTTTCAGCATGGAAGCCTCTTCTTCAAACGGCAGCTCGGGGGTGTTGCCGTATACCGAGGAGGACGAGGCAAAAAACAGGTTGCCCACTCCATGTTGGCGCATCCATTCCAGCAGGTGCGTGGTGCCCAACACGTTGGTTTCCATGTAGGCGGCGGGGTTGTGCACCGAGGGGCCCACGCCGGCCTTGGCCGCGAGGTGGGCCACCAAGTCCACGGGCTCGGCAACGTGCGCGGAGAGGGCGGCGGGCCCGCCGCGCAGGTCGGCTTCGTAAAAGGTGAAGCGCGGGTGATTGGCAAAACTATCCAGGTTGGCCAGCTTGGTGGCGCGCGGGTAAAAGTCGTCGAAGTTGTCGATGCCGATGACGCGGTGGCCGTCGTGCAGGAGGCGCTCGCAAAGGTGGGAGCCAATGAAGCCCGCACACCCGGTAACCAAAACTGTAGGCATAAGAGGAGGTGTAGCCACGGCTGAAGCCCAAAGTGAGCGGCCGCAGGGTACAACAAGATTACGAGCCAATTTGTGATTCAGGCATGAAGCGCCGCGCTGCCGGGGCGCGTTGCGCTACTTTTGCGGCGGTTAAATCATCGGGGTCGGTTGTGCGTATGCAGCTACCGGCGCCTGCCTTTCCCGTTCCATTCTCACCTCCCGACGTGCCCGACTCCCTTCCCGGTTCTGCTGCCGCCTACCTGGCCACCCAATCCCTGACCGTGCTGGTGCCGGTGTATAACGAAGAAGAAAGCCTCCGCCAGTTTGTGACGGAGATGGATAAGTTTTTGAATCAAACGCCTGTGCCCACCACCGTGCTGTTTGTGAACGACGGCAGCACCGACGGCTCCCTTGCCTTGCTGCGCGACATCTGCCGGCCGGACACGGCCTACGAATTTATCTCGCTCAGCAAAAACCACGGCCTGAGCACGGCCATCAAGGCGGGCATCGACCACGTGCGAACCACCCTGGTGGGCTACATCGATTCCGACATTCAAACCACGCCCGAGGACTTCCTTAAATTCTTCGAGTTTTTCCCGGAGTACGACATGGTGAACGGCATCCGGGCCCGCCGCCAGGACACCGTGGTGAAGAAACTCTCGTCCAAAATTGCCAACACCGTGCGCCGCACCCTCATCAACGACGGCATTGAGGACACGGGCTGCCCGCTGAAAATCATCAAGACGGAATACGCCCGGCGCTTGCCGCTGTTCCACGGGCTGCACCGGTTTTTGGGGGCGCTGGTGCAGCTGCAGGGCGGGCGTGTGAAGCAGATTCCGGTGCGGCACTTCCCGCGCTTCGCCGGCACGGCCAAATACAACCTCTGGAACCGGGCCTGGAAGCCGCTGGTCGACACGTTCGGGTTCCGGTGGATTCGCAGCCGCTGGCGCAACTACGCCATTGGGGAACAGCAACGCGCCGCCAGTTCCGCTACCCATGCTTAAGACCGAAACCGTTGCCTTGGTCATCGGCCTGGTGTCGCAGGGGCTTTTCTCGAGCCGCATTGTGCTGCAGTGGATGCAGAGCGAGCGGGCCCGGCGCGTGCTGGTGCCCACGCTGTTCTGGCAAATCAGCCTGGTGTCGTCGTTTCTGATGATACTCTACGGCATGCTGCGGCACGACCCGGTTATTCTGGGAGCCCAGCTCATCAGCTACGTCATCTACATCCGCAACCTGCAGCTGCTAGGCGAGTGGCGCAAGCTGCCGCAGGTGTTTCGGGTGGCGGCCTACGCGTTTCCGCTGGCGGCGCTGGCGTGGTTTGTGGTGGGCACGCCGTTTTTCAGCTTGCGCACCATGCTCGACGGGCGCATTCCGCGCGGGGTGCTGGTGCTGGGCGCCGTGGGGCAAACCATTTTTCTGCTGCGTTTCGTGTATCAATGGCTGTATTCGGAGCGCAAGGGCGAGTCGGTGCTGCCGCTGGGATTTTGGGTGGTGAGCTTGATTGGTTCGGTGCTGATTCTGGCCTACGCCGTGCTGCGCCACCCCGTGGACGTGGTGCTGATTCTGGGCAACGTATTCGGCACCGTGGTGTACGCCCGCAACATTGTGCTGCTGCGCCGCGAAGAAGCCCTTCCCAAGAAAGTGCCGCCAGTGGTGGCCGGCCCGGCCCCGGACTACGGCAGCACCCGCACCACCGTCACGCGCCAGTAGCCGTCCTTGCGCTTGTTGCCGAGGCTGAAGCTGTCGACCACCTGCAGTTGAGCGCGCGCGCGCCAGGCAGCGGGAAGGGCGGCGGCCACGTCCTGGCCCGTCACCACAGCCACTGGCGTAGCGGGGCGCAGCAACAAGGAGTCGGCGTCGCGCGGCCAGGACGGCACGGCACGGCCCAGTTCCCACACGTG
>DASVTG010000718.1:0-7875 GCA_036387695.1 Hymenobacter sp.
TGTAGTCGAACCCACCCTCCAGCCGGTTGTGGAAAGGCACCGAACTGAAAAAGGTGGCTGCCCATACCAGGAGCACCAGCCCCAGGCTCCACCACCCGGCCCCGCCGGGCAGCGCCGCGCGGCCCGCCCAGGCCAGCCACCCGGCCAAGCCCAGTTCCAGCACCATGGGGGCCATCACCGCGTAGCCCATGCGGCGGGTGTGCGCCGCGTGGAAGGCTGCCCACGCCTCCTTTGGCACCAACCCAAAACTGGGGTAATGCACCACTTGTACCATCCAGATGAGGCCGGTGAGGTAGGCCGCAGCGGCGAAATTGAGCAGGAGCAAGGCGCGAAGCGACATAGCAGAAAAATATTTTTGGCCGGAACATGCGGCCTGTGTGCCTCCGTGGCACGCAAACGTTGCCGAAAATTAGTGGTTAAACCTTGCCAAAAGCGGGATATTTCCGTACCCATCTGCTGGTGCGTAGGTTCGCGCCGAACAATGTGCCCACTTTGACCATGTCTGTGACCACCGAAAGCCTGACTCAGCTTTTCCCGCCCAACGAGGCGGCCATCCCGGCCGCCTGGCGCCGGCCCGAGCCCTTGCACCAGCGCCAGTACCTGCTCGACGGCGAGCTGCGCGAGTGGCACGGCCCCACCCAGGAGGTGCTCTCGCCCATCCAATTGCGCCAGCCCGACGGCACCTTGCAACCCGTCGTCATCGGCTCTTACCCCTTGCTCGACGAAGCCGAAAGCCTCAAAGCCCTCGACGCCGCCGTGCGCGCCTACGACCACGGCCGCGGCGAATGGCCCACCATGAGCGTGGCCGAACGCATTGCGGCCGTGGAGAAATTCACCCGCCTCATCGTGGCCCAAAAGCAGGAGATTGTGCAGCTGCTGCTCTGGGAGATTGGCAAGTCGGCCGCCGACTCGGAGAAGGAATTTGACCGCACCGTCGACTACATCCGCAACACGATTGACGCCCTCAAGGACCTCGACCGCGACTCGTCGCGCTTCACCATCGAAGAAGGCATCATCGGGCAAATCCGCCGCTCGCCGCTGGGCGTGGTGCTCTGCATGGGCCCCTTCAACTACCCGCTGAACGAGACGTTCTGCATGCTCATTCCGGCCCTCATCATGGGCAACACCGTGCTTTTCAAGCCGCCGAAACACGGCGCCTTGCTGCACTACCCGCTGCTGCAGGCTTTCACCGAAGCCTTCCCCAAGGGCGTGGTGAACACCGTGTACGGCCGCGGCAACACCGTGGTGCCGGCCCTCATGTCGTCGGGCAAAATTGATGCGTTGGGCCTCATCGGCAGCAGCCGCGTGGCCGACTCGCTCAAAAAGCTGCACCCCAAGTCGAACCGTTTGCGGGCCATTCTCGGGCTCGACGCCAAAAACGCCGCCATCGTCATGCCCGACGCCGACCTGGACGTGGCCGTGAAGGAGGCCGTGCTGGGCTCGTTGAGTTTCAACGGCCAGCGCTGCACGGCGCTGAAAATCTTCTTCGTGCACGAAGCCATTGCCGAAGACTTCGTGCAGCGCTTCAGCGACGAAATCAACAAGCTAAAGCCCGGCATGCCCTGGGACGAAAAAGTCAACATCACCCCCCTGCCCGAGCCCCAAAAGCCCGGCTACCTGGCCGAAGTCATCGCCGATGCCCAAGCCAAAGGCGCCCGCATCGTGAACGAAGGCGGCGGCACCGCCGCCGGCCCGTTGGTATTTCCGGCGTTGCTCTACCCGGTGCAGGACGGCATGAAAGTGTGGCGCGAAGAGCAGTTCGGCCCCATCGTGCCGGTGGCCTCGTTCTCCCACGTCGACGAAGCCATTCAGTACATCATCGACTCCGACCACGGCCAGCAGGTGAGCATTTTTGGCAGCGAATCGCAGGAAGTGGCCAGCTTGGTCGACCAACTGGTCAACCAGGTAAGCCGCGTGAACATCAACGCCCAGTGCCAGCGCGGCCCCGATACCTTTCCCTTCACCGGCCGCAAAGACTCGGCCGAGGGCACGCTGTCGGTGAACGACGCCCTGCGCTCCTTCAGCATCCGCACGGTAGTGGCCACCAAGCAGACCGATGCCAACAAGCACATCCTCAATGAGATTGTGGACGGGCAGGAAAGCAGCTTCCTGAGCACGCGGTTTATTTTATAGCAGACACTTTCGACCGGTTCAGCAAGTGGCCACTTGCTGAACCGGTCGAAAGTGCTTTCAAGTAAGGCAAATTTTATGGAATAGGCGGGTTAATGATTACGCCTTCATACGTTTTTCCTATCCTTCGAATAACTTTTGTAGGTTGACCAGGTGGTGGCGGACCGGTGTTGATTATTTCGTAGACAGCTCGGTGTGCCTTTTTAGGTTTTTTGTCGTCGCGGCTTCCGCGTAAACCTACTGCTGGCCCCTCGATGGCCCTAAATCTTCCATGGCTATTGTCTATTAATCTTCTGAATTCCCTTCTCATGCTATTTATATCGTCAATAGTGTTATCAAGGGCCATGTAAACGATAGTACAATCAGTCCTGGGCTTTGGGCTCGCCTGAAATAAAATCAGTAGCTCAACGTAACTATTGTTCATTGGCAATCTGTAAGACTCTGACTGGTCATCGGTTACGATAGAGTCACTTCCCGAGACAATTTTTGCAAGGGCAGTCCGGTAGAAGAGTATCGCAGATGCAAAATCGGTAGGCTTGGAAAGCCGAATTGCAATGGATACTGACCTTGGGTGCTGCTTGAACAGTTCTGTCAGTTCAGCTACGGTTGGAAAATCGTTAGGCACCAATAGCCTTGCTGCGCTGTTCATGATGGGGTTCTGCTGAACATTATCATAATCTGTTTCTTCTGAGGCATGCTTGCTTCTGGCCTGGTTAGCACGGGCCGAAGCTCCTTTGGAAAGGATTAGCTGGCCTTCTGCTCCGTTTACGCCTTGTGATACTTGCGCAACCGATGCAGTGCTTATGCTAATATGCTGAGCCTGCGCGGGCCAAGCGTGGTTTACAAATCCTGCCATGATGGCGAAGAAGACAGTGTTTTTCATGTTGCACCAGTAAGCCTGTGAATCTCAATAGTTAACTGCTTGTTCCAGTAAACGCTATTGTCTACTGCCTCCTGTCTTTGCTTCCCTGCCCATCATGGGAAGGGCGGGTTGATGATGATGCCAAACTCCTCCGCCCGCAGAGCCCGAAAGGAGTCTTTGCTGGATGGGCTGTTGGGCAACTCCCGCTTCATTACGGCTCGCCACGGCCGCTTGCCTTTTGTCTCTTTTGCATCCTGCACGGGGCCTTTAACCAGCTTCCAGTTGCGCTTATCCCCAAATTCTTTGATTGCCGCCCTGATATCCTTTTCACTGTTGTCGGACCTTCTGTTAATCTCCCAATAGGGCAGTACTTCTCCGGGCTGGCTTACCTCGGCGGCCGGTAGCACAACGAACCGGACTTCTACAGGTATATTCTTGGCTCTCCAAGAAAGCACCAACGGGGCCGGTGTCACTTCCCGAAGCTCCCCGTCGGCATCCTCCGCGTGGTTGTTGCGGTGATAGGATGCGGCGGCGGCCCTGCACTCCTTCTCGTCTGCGAAGCGGTGCTCTTCCACGGCCACCCTTATTCGCTCGAACTTGCCGCTCACTGCGGTCTCTGACGCTCCTCCTCCGGCCAATTCTTGCGTTCTGCAAGAAACGCCTAGCCAAAAGCTCAACAAACAAACCAGTAAGATTGAGTATCTCATAGTTTAAATATGTTGAATTTTTATCAATATTCAATAATTAAATTGTACCGAAACAAATTTTGTAGAAGTCGAAATACGACTTGCTGCGCGCTAAAGGCAATTGGTTGGAGTAGTCCCGCAGCAGATAAGCTGTCGCTGGATGCTTCATCAAAATAAAGGCACCGGTTGGGTGTGCTTCGCGGAAGCGGCTTTTATTAGCAGCGCGTGTCCTTACTTGCGCTTGAGCACTGCACACCATTGAGCAATCCCGGATTCCGGCGCTCCAAACCGGTTTCAACCCTTTATTCATTGCATGAAAAGAACCTTGTATTTGCTGCCGCTGCTGGCCGCCATCGTCACCGGCTGCCCCTCGGGCTCGCTGAAAACGGCGGAATCCGGCAACAAGCCCGACTTGCTGCACGCCGCTCTGGACACAACGGTGGCGCCCGGCGACGACTTTTTCACCTACGCCAACGGCACTTGGCTGAGAAACAACCCAATTCCGGCCTCTGAAAGCAACATGGGCATTGGCAAAAAGGTCCAGGACGAGGTATATGCCCGGCTGCGCCAAACCAGCATAGAAGCGGCCGGCGCCAACGCTGCTGCGGGCAGCAACCAGCAGAAAATCGGTGATTTCTGGGCCGTGGGGCTCGATTCGGTGAAGGCCGACAAGCTGGGTGCCGCGCCCATCAAGCCGGAGCTGGACCGCATTGCGGCCATGAAAAGCGTGGCGGAAGTGCCGGGCGTGGTTGCCCACGAAATCCCCCTGGGAGTGAACGCGCTGATTGGTCCGCGCGTGAGCCAGGACGACAAGAACAGCGACAAAATGGCCCTCTACTTGTACCAGAGCGGCCTGGGCCTGCCCAACCGCGACTACTATTTCAACACGGACTCGCGCACCAAGAACATCCGCCGCGAGTACCTGGCGCACGTGGCCAACACCTTCAAACTGCTGGGCCAGGACGCTGCCACCGCCAAAGCCAACGCGGCGCGGGTGATGACGCTGGAAACGGCGCTGGCGAAGTCCTCGCGCAAGCTTGAAGCCCTGCGCGACCCCTACGCCAACTACAACAAGATGACCGTTGCGCAGCTCAACAAGCTCACGCCCGGCCTCGATTGGAAAACCTGGTTTGGTCAAATGGGCGTTGCCAACGCCGACACGGTGATTGTGGGCCAGCCGGAGTACTACCAGACCGTTAGCCAGCTGCTGAAAACCAAGCCGCTCGACGACTGGAAGGCTTATTTGAGCTGGCACGTGGCCCGCGAGTTCGCGCCCACACTCAGCCGCCCGTTTGTGGACGAAAACTTTCATTTTTATGGCACGGTGCTGCGCGGCGCCAAGGCCATGCGCCCCCGCTGGAAGCGCGTGCTCGACATGCAAGAGAACGCGCTGGGCGATGCCTTGGGTCAGCTTTTCGTGAAGGAATACTTCAAACCCGAAGCCAAAGCCCGCTACGATACGCTGGTTAAAAACGTGGTAACGGCCTTCGCTGAGCACATTCAAAAAGTGGACTGGATGAGTGCCCCCACCAAGGTAGTGGCGCTGAACAAGCTCCGCAACATCACGCCCAAAGTGGGCTACCCGAATAAGTGGAAAGACTATTCGGCCCTGCGAATTGACCGCAGCTCTTTGGCTGAAAACGTGATGCGCGCCAACCAGTGGCAGTACAACTACGAGCTAAACAAGCTGGGCAAGCCCGTGGACCGCACCGAGTGGGGCATGACCCCGCAGACCTACAACGCCTACTATAATCCCTCAAACAACGAAATTGTGCTGCCGGCCGCTGCTTTTGCGGTGCCCGGCCTGCTTGATGCCGACGCCGACGACGCCCTGGTGTACGGCTACGCTGGCGCCAGCACCATCGGCCACGAGCTGACCCACGGCTTCGACGACCAGGGCAGCCAGTACGACGCCAAAGGCAACCTGCACGAGTGGTGGAGCAAGGACGACCGCAAACGCTTCAATCAGCGCGTAGACGGCATCGTGAAGCAGTTCAACGGCTACACGCTGCTCGACTCGCTGCACATCAACGGCCAGGCCACGGCGGGCGAAAACATTGCGGACCTCGGCGGCATCGTCATAGGTTTGGATGCCTTCAAAAAGACCAAGCAGTACAAGGAAGGCAAGAAAATCAACGGCCTCACCCCCACGCAACGCTATTTCCTGGGCTACGCCCTGGGCTGGCAGATGCACGTGCGCGACGAAAGCCTGGCCGCGCAGCTGCTCACGGATGTGCACTCGCCCGCCCAATACCGCGTGAACGGCCCCATGGCCGACGTGCCCGCCTTCTACGAAGCCTTCGGCGTGAAACCCGGCCAGAAGCTCTACCGCCCCGACTCGACCCGCGTGGTCATTTGGTGAGGTGGTGAACTGGTGAGGTGGTGAGGTGTGAACTGGTGAGTTTGACGCTCAGTTGGCGCCACATGCGCAATCGAAACATCGAACCCACCACCTCACACCTCACCAAATGACCACCTCACACCTCACTACTTAGCTCTTGGCAAGCTGACGGTCACGTTGGTGCCCGCTCCGGGCCGGCTTTGAATGACTAATGTGCCCCCGTGGCGGTGCACAAACGCCCGGCAGAGCACCAGCCCCAGCCCCAGCCCCGAGGCGTGGGGCATGGTGGCGGGTTCGGGCAAGGCGGGCCCACTCGTGAGCGCCGCCACTGTAGCGGCGCTCATGCCGGGACCGGTGTCGGTGCAGCTCAGCAGCACCATATGAGGGTCGTCGGGGTCGGGTGCGGCCTCGAGGTGCACGTGGCCGCCGGCGGCCATGAACTTGAGCGCATTGCCCACCAGGTTGCGCAGAATGGTGCGCGCCATGTTGCGGTCGGCCATCAGGCACAGGCCTTCGGGGGCCGCCATGGTGATGTGCTGCCAGCTGGCCGCGGCGGTGGTTTGGTACAAGGCCTGGCACTCGGCAAACAGCTCGGACACGGGCAGCAACACCGGCCGGCATTCCAGCTCGCCGGTTTGGCTCACCGCCCAGTTTAGCACGTTGTCAAGCAAGTGGTTGAGGCTGTCGGCGGCCTGGCGCACCAAGGCGGGCAAGCGGGCGAGGCCCACTTGGTCGTTTTGAGCAATGTAGGAGTCGATAAGGCCCGTAACGCCGGCAAACGCGGTGACGGGGCCGCGCAGGTCGTGGGCGACAATGGCGTAGAGCTTGTCTTTGAACACGGCCACGCGCCGCAGCTCAGCCGACGCATTTTCCAGGGCCTGGTTGTTGGCTGCGAGCGCCGACCGATTGCGGCGCAGGTTGCGGTAGAGGTGAGCCGACACCAACAAGCCCAGCGCCAGAATTGCCACGGCACCGCCCAGCACCCGGCTGTGCCACACTTGCTCGTCGCGCTGCTCGGTAATCTGGCGCAGGCGGCGGGCTTTTTCCTGCGTTTCGTAGCCCACTTGGGCCGTGGCCAGCGTTTGAATGGTTTGGCGGTTGTTGAGGGTGTCGTTTAGCTCCACGTAGTGCCTGTTCCACTCGTAGGCCTGGCGGTAGTCGTTGCGCGCAGCGGCCTCGGCCGACAGGATGCTGTAGGCATCGAGCACCCGCTCCAGGTAGTCGCTTTGCCGGGCCAGCCGCAGGGCTTCGCGCACAGCCGCGTCAGCCCGGGCCGGCTCCTCCGCCTTGATGTAATACATGGCGAACATTATCAGCTGGTTGGCCTGATTGCGCACGGCATTCTGACGGCGGCTGATGGCCAAAGCCTGCGTCAGCAGGCGTTTCACGCGCGGAAGCCGCCCCACCGCCATTTGGTAGGTGGCCAGGCTGGAGAGGTAGTTCGATTGCGCCGTGGAGTCGCCTTCGCGCCGGGCCAGCGCCAAGGCCAGCGAATCGAAGTGCATGGCCTGGGGGTACTGCTGGCGAAAGAAAAACAGGCTGCTCACGTTGCCCAGCAGGCGCATGCGGGTGCGGGGCGACACATTAGCCCGCGCAGCCAAGCGCAGCGCCCGGTGGTAGTGCCGCCAGGCCGTGATGGAGTCCGCCCGCTCGTGGTAGATGCTGCCTTGCGCCGTGTAGGTGCGGGCCAGGGCGTCGGTGTTGTTCAGGCGGCGCGCCACTGCCTGGGCTTCGGACAGCAGCGACAGGGCCACGGGACCATTCGACAGGTTGGCGTAGCAGCCGGCCAGGCACAGCAGGCTGGGCAGCAGGGCTTCGTCCTGGTTGTCGGCGGGCAGGGTGCGCGCCAGGGCCAC
>DASVTG010000719.1:0-4681 GCA_036387695.1 Hymenobacter sp.
GAAAACCCCAAAAAGGGTGGGGCAGTTGTGGTCAACAGCCGCTTGGGTTAACTGGAGGAATCGTACCACTCGGTGAATGCCCTGCGCCTACCCGTTGTGCCGCCTGCTGCCCTCGGCGATTTCGACAAGGCGCCAGTCAACGGACCCTTGGAAAAACTGAGGTGGTCTAGCTAAGCTGGACACAAGTGGGACGTGGTTTGAAAGTGAGTTTCGAAGTGGTTGGGGGCAAGGTAGCCGAGGGCAGAATGGCGCCGTTCGGCGTTGTAATAGGCGATGTGATGGCTGATTTCAAGCTTGGCTTCGGTCAGGCCAGGGAAACTGCCGCCGTCGAGCAATTCAGCTTTGAAGCGGCTCCACAACGATTCGGCGTGGGCGTTGTCGTAGCAGTTGCCGCGCCGGCTCGTGCTTTGCCGGGCACCGTGTTTGGCGACCCGGGCTTGCAAGCGGGTGGCCGTGCACGGGCTGCCCTGGTCGGAGTGCACGACGAGCCCGGCCGGGGGACGGCGCGCGGCCAGGGCCCGGCGCAGGGCTTCGCTGACCGGGTCTTCGGGCACCGTGTCGCGCACGTCCCCGCCGCTACTTTGCGCGAGCAGCGGTCCAGCCACACGGCCAGGTACAGCCAGCCGCCTTGCTGGGGCAAGTACGTGATGCCGCCGACCCAGGCTTGGGTGGGGGCGGCGGGGGCCGGCTGGCCCGGCAAGCGGTTGGGCGCGGCGCGCACGGCCGGGTCCGAGTCCGTCGTGCGCGGCGCAAACGAGCGGGGCTGTTGGGCGCGCCGGCCGTGGGCCTGGAGCACGCGGCGGATGCGCCAACGGCCCGCCCGGTGGCCGTCGGCCTGCACCTCGGCCCGCAGCCGGCGCGTGCCATACCGCTGCTGTGGCGCGCAAACGCCGCACGCACGGCCGCTTGTCGGCCCGGTTGCGGAGCCGGTTGGCCCGGCTGCCGGCGCCAGGCGTAGTACGCGCTGGGCGCGACCTGCAGGCCGTGGCAGACAGGACGTGGCAGAGCTGGCGCACCGGTGCCTGGCTGGCCCGCCGGGCGACGCGCTGGTACACGCTCGCGGGGTCGGCTGGGCGAAGAGGGCCAAGGCTTTTTTTAAACTGTCGCGTTCCTGCGCCCGCCGCTTATGGGCCGCGCGCAGGGCCCGCACCTCCGGGCCGCGGGCCGCTTCCACATGGCCCGCTTCGGCCACGAACTGCGCCTGCCGCCAGCGGTGGAGCCGCTTGGGGCTAATGCCCTCCGGGTACGACCCAACGCGCGGGCCGCGGCTTGCGCGCCCCGGCTTTCCGAAGCCAGGCGCAGGGCCCCGGCCTCAAACGCCTCGTCGTGTTTGCGTCGTTGCTCGAGCGACGACCCGCTTTTTTGGGCCGTCATAATAGAAGAAACATACGTGCTTCTTCTGTCCGGCAATTCTAGACCACCTCAATAGCAGATATACGCGCATATATATTTATAAATATTTTTCCATCGCGCAGCGACACATCGTTACCTACGCGATACTCGTAGCGGGGACCAACTAGGTTCATTCGGTTTCGGACACCCAGTCCGGCAACTTCACAAACATTGCGTAATCCGGCAGCCGGTCATCCTCGCTGCCCGCTTCGAAGGGAAACAGAAAGGTAACGTCGTTTTTGGCCACGTCGTAGTTCAATTCGACAACGAATCCGCCGGGCAGGCGGTAGAGTATGACGTGTTGGTGCAAGTCATCCCAACGCCCGGCGATGCAGGTGCCCTCGCGATAGACACAGGCGCGTTGCACCTCCTCGGAGAGCAGGTTAGGTTAAAGGTGTGAAAGGTCATCGGGACAAGGGTAGGGAGCATGCCCGCCACGGTTGCGGTACCCGTTTGCCTCGGTATCTACAAAACTGACCTTATTGTTTACCGCCGGTGCCAAGCAGCTTCCATTTTGAGGGCATTTTAGTCACGACGGGCACCCCTCCTGGGAGTGAATAAACCGTCTATAAATGGCCAATAGCCTTGTTTTTGGTCATTCGTCCCGGTTTCCGTCCCACACCCATTTTCCGTCCCGGTTTTGTGTACCCTACCCGCTCCCTGCAAAAATAGCCAAACAGAATTAGTGCAATTTTATAAGGAGTTAGGCAAGTAGATTAGAATACGAACCTTTCTCGCCAACCATCTCGGGCTACCTACACCAGCCCCAGTTGCTCAAATTTCCGCTGCAGCAGCACCAGGTACCCCTGCTTCAAATCGTCTGGCAGGAAGCTTTCCGCCAGCAGCTTTTCCCAGGATGGACGGACGCGCACAAATCGGGTAAACAGCCCCGTCATCACCTTGTCATCCACGCCGGCCCGCTGAGCTGCTAGGCGAAAGTCTTCCTGCCGCAGCTTCTTCTTTTTGCCATTCAGCGTCAGAGCCAGTTCCTCGGTATCGGCCGGGTTCACTAGCGCCGTGGCCACCAGGTCATATGCCGGCGCCAGCCCGTAGCCCTGGCCCGGCGTATGCAGCAGCGAGAAGTTCTTCAGGTGCATGTCGGCGTTGCCGGTCAGGAAGCTAAACAGCACCAACTCGTAGAAATTCACCACATCCAAGCCGGGGTTAGCAGAGAAAGTGCGGAGAGCTTTGGCTATCTGCTCATGTGAGCCGTCGTACTTGTTTTCAGTCAGCCGCTCGGTCAGCTGGCACATGTCTTCCATGTGCAGCTTCTCCCGTTTCCGGCGGTCAATGCGCCGTGTTACGTAGGCTAACGCCCCATCCTGCAGCCGCAGCAGCCCATGCGGCACAGTCGCAATGCGGGCCAGCGCAGCCAAGTGCATGGTAGCGTCTTCCACTTCCGGCAAGTGCGGGTAGGTCGAAGTCGGTGGCTTCAGAATGTACTCCCCACCCAGGGCACCCACGATAGTCAGCCGGGCGGGCCCATCGGTAGCGCTGCCTGGTGCCAGGGAGAGAGAAAGCTTAGGCTGCACGCCCGTTACCGTCATGTGCTGGCGCACGATTGTCTCTGCCAGGCCCAGCATCTGCGCTTCAGAGTAAGGAAATGCCGGCGGCGTGGCCCGCCCGAACAGCTTGCGGCTGCAGGCCGGGTGGTAGTCCAGCTGGCCATCTGCCAGCAGCTTGTAACAGTACAGGCAGCGGCTCATTCGTCGGGGCTTGGAAGTGGATGGATGCTCACGGCGCCTATGCAGTCTTGGCAGCAGGCCAGCAGCAGCCCCATCCGGTCGCGCACGTTGAGCTTCCAGTTGCGCTCGGCCACGTCCAGCAGCCAGCCCTCAGGAATCAACCCATCGAAGAACGGAAACAGCACCCGCTCAACATACGGCTGCTCGCGTAGAGGCAGTGTCAGGCTCACTGGCTCGGCAGTAGCCGCAGCCAGATATTCCGGGGCATAAACGAAAGTGTAGCCTTGCTCGTCCTGCCGTAGGTAGCCCGCCACTTGGCTGTGCATGTGTACTTCTGCCTGGCGCATGGCTTATTCCGGTTCAGGTGAAGGCAGCATTGGCACCGGTCCTACCTCGTGGCCAAACAGCTGCAATACGGCATTGACCTTATCCAGCCGCAACGTGGCCTTTCCTTGCTCAAGCTCGCGCACAAATCGCAGGCCTACCCCGGCCTTAGCGGCCAGGTCGGGCTGCGAAAGCCGCAGCAAGCGGCGGCGCTGTTTAACGAAAGTAGCGAGTAGGTCAAGCATTGCAAGTACCCTAACGGGTATAATTGGCGCAGGGCTGATACTATTTACACCTGAACGGGTATAAAAATACTATACACGGCCCTAATTGTACCCAATAGGGTATACTTCGCAGTCACACACTCAGAGTGCCAGCCTTACAACTATTCTACTCTACCCCGAATAATATCCACCACCTTCCACAACCCGCGAATATCCTCCCCCGCCACCGTCAGCATGCCGGCCTTAGGATTGTCCGAATGCAGCACCAGCTGCCGCTTGGTCAGCAGGTCATTATCCTTAATTCGCTTCACCGTGAGCTGGTGGCCAAACGTGGCCACGTACACCCCGCTCACCGTGTACTTAATATCCTCGAACGGTACCGGCGTCACTGCCACCAGCATGCCGGCACGCAGCTGCGGCTCCATCGAGTCCCCGTCAATCTCAAACACCAGAGTACCCGGCTTGCGCAGCTCGGGGCTTGGCTTGTAAATCCGCATCGTTTCAAACTGCCCATAGTCGCCCTCACTTGCCACTAGCTCCACAAACCCCGCCCGCACCGGCACCGGAATAAACGGGCAGTCGATGTACTCCGCATCCGCAAACTTGCCCAGCAGGATAACATTGCCCCCCGGAGCGCCGCCGTCTTCCATGGGGCCGCTATTGAACCACAGCCAATCGCGGCTCACATTCAATTCTGAAACGATGGTTTCCAGCACTTCCGAGTTGGGCTGATGCCGCCCACCTTCGAGTTGAGCCACGGTGGCCCGCGCAATCTTTAGCACGTCAGCCATTTGCTGCTGCGTCAGCCCACGCGCCTGTCGCACCACTTTCAGCCGTTCCGCCATGCTCAGTTCCGGCAACGGACTAACGGAGCTAATTTTTCTGCGTTCCAGTGTAGACATTTTGTAACATTTGGTAAATTTTTCCTACATTTGAGTGTTGACGACACACCCAAAGGTAACAGAACAAAACTAAAATGCAACCACTTGAAACCATCCCTACGCCGGCGGACCTACGAACGTTGCTGCCCCATGGCGCAATTTCCAGCATCGCCCG
>DASVTG010000720.1:0-4027 GCA_036387695.1 Hymenobacter sp.
TTTCCCACCCTGAATTCAGCTGGGAAGCCAATGGCTTTGGCGTGAATGAAGGTCCCGAAACCCTGAAGCACGGCAGCAAAACGTTTTTGGTGTACTCGGCCAGCTTCTGCGGCACCGACCAGTATGCGCTGGGCCTGCTCACGGCCAGCACCACGGCCGACCCCATGCTGCCAGCTTCCTGGACAAAATCGACCACGCCGGTGTTCTCCCAAAACCCCGCCAACCGGGCCTACGGCACCGGCCATAACTCCTTCTTCAAATCGAAGGATGGGCAGGAAGACTGGCTGATTTATCACGCCAACTCCAACCCCGCCGAAGGCTGCGAAAACAAGCGCAACCCGCGGATGCAAAAATTTACCTGGAACGCCGATGACACGCCCAATTTCGGCGTGCCGGTGGCCATCGGTACCCCCATCACGAAGCCTTCCGGCGAATAATACCACGGCAAGCCGCTTGGATTTATCAACTTTTCCGATGCCTGTATCACCCCTGATTCGTCCCGCTGGCCAGCCAGCTTGCCGCAAACCCGTCCATCGGGCGCGTCTTGCCTTGCGCCGGGCGCTGCTATTGCTGCTGTTCATTGGCGTGGCCTGTTCATCTGCGCTGGCCTTGCAAGGCAACGTGGGCGCGCACGACCCTTCCACCATCGTGAAAGACGGCAATAAGTACTGGGTGTTTCACACCGGTCCTGGCATTCAAAGCAAGTATTCCACCGACTTGGTGCACTGGACGGCGTCGCGCTCGGTGTTCACCACGGCCACCCGGCCCAACTGGATAACGGCCAAAGTGCCTGCGTTCGTAAACGAGTACTGGGCGCCGGAATGCATTTTCATGAACGGCAAATTTTACCTCTATTACTCGTGCTCCACGTTCGGGTCCAAGGTGTCGGGCATGGGCCTGGCCACCAACGTGACGCTGGACCCGGCCAGCCCGAATTACCGATGGGTGGACGAAGGCGAGGTGATTTCTTCGAACAACGCAAGCGCGTCCAACGCCATCGACCCGGCCGTGTACCGCGATGCCAGCAACAACCTGTGGTTCATCTACGGCTCGTTCTTTGGCGGCATCCGCATTTTGCAGCTGGACGCCGCCACTGGCAAGCCGCTCAACGGGGCCAGCACCCCCCAGGTGGCCGTGGCTGACGGCGACGTGGAAGCAGCCTACGTGAAGCAGCACAACGGATTTTATTATCTGTTCATCAACCGGGGCGCCTGCTGCCGGGGCGTCAACAGTACCTATTACATCCAAGTGGGCCGTTCTGCGTCGCCCACCGGTCCGTTTCTGGATAAAAACGGCGTTAACCTCAACAACAAAGGCGGCACGCTGCTGCTCAACGTGTCGGGGCGCTACACCGGGCCGGGCCACGCCGGCATTTTCGAAGAAAACGGCGTGAGCTATTTCTCGCATCACTACTACGACTACGAAGACGGTGGCGCGCCCAAGCTGGGCATTGCCAACCTGACCTGGGACGCCACCGGCTGGCCAGCGGTGAGCCGCGACTGGATGGCCCCGGGCCGCTACGAAATCGCCAGCCAAAACAGTGGCCTGCTGTGGCAAACGCAAGCCTGCGCCGGCACCGCGGGCCAAACCGTGGTGCAGGCCGCCCGCAGTGGCCAGGCGTGCCAGCAGTGGGATTTTGTGGCCGTTGGCGACGGCGAATACCGGATTGTCACGGCGCTTAATGCCCTCACCGTGGGCACCAACATTTGCTCGGCGGCCAATGGAGCCGGGCTGGAGCTGGGCGCAAACGCCAACCTTTCTTGCCAACTCTTTCAAATCAACCGCGCCAGCGACGGCACCATGGTTTTCGCTTCCGTGAATGGCAACCGCGTGGTGGAAGTGCCTTCGGCCGCCACGGCCCCGGGCGTGCAGTTGGCGTTGTTCAACTACAACGGCTGCGCCTGCCAGAGGTGGTTTCTCACGGCCGCAGGCGGGCTGTTGGCGACCGGTGGGAGCCAAAAGCTGGCCGGCGTCAACATTTATCCGGTGCCGGCCGAGCGGGGCACCTTCACCGTTGACCTGGGCACCGCCAAAAGCGCCGACGCCACCACGGTGCAGGTGTTCAACTCCCTGGGGCAGTTGGTGTACCGCCGGTTATACAACGCTTCGCAAGCCCAGCTCTCCGTAGCCGCTGGCTTGGCCCCGGGCATTTACCAAGTGCAGGTGCAGCGAGGCCAAGCCTCCATTACCCAAAAACAAACCGTGCAGTAGGGTGGAGTACGGTTTACTTTGCGGCCACTCCTAGTTTTACGCCATCATTTCATGTTAAATTTCATGCTTTCATCCTTTCGTTTTGGGCATTTGGCCGTATCCACCGCAAGCCTGCTGTTGCTGACCGCCTGCGGCTCCAACAAATCCGCGGACCAAACCACCACCGACGCCGGGGCCAGCGCCGCGGCCGATTCCACCCAAACGACATCTGCTGCCATGCCCACCTCCACCTCTTTTGGCAAAATTGCCAACGGCACCGAAGTACAGCTCTTCACCCTTGCCAACGCCAACGGCGTGAAGGCCAGCATCACCAATTTCGGCGGCACGCTCACCAGCCTGATGGTGCCCGACAAAGACGGCAAGATGGGCGACGTCATCCTCGGCTTCGACAACGTGAGCGGCTACCAGAGCCCCGAGTTTTTGAAGTCCGGCCCGTACTTCGGGGCCCTTATCGGCCGCTACGGCAACCGCATCAAAGGCGGTAAATTTACCTTGGATGGCAAAGAGTACACCCTGGCCAAAAACAACGGCCCCAACTCCCTGCACGGCGGCAAAGTGGGCTTCGACAAGGTGGTGTGGCAGGCCGAGCCCGGCTCCTCGGCCGACGGCCAAAGCCTGAAGCTGACCTACCTGAGCAAAGACGGCGAGGAAGGCTACCCCGGCAACCTCAACGTGACGGTGGTGTACACCCTCACCAACGACAACGCCCTGAAAATCGACTACACGGCCACCACCGACAAGGCCACGGTGGTCAACCTCACCAACCACGCCTACTTCAACCTGAACCACGGCGCCGGCAAGGACGTCCTGGGCCACGAGGTGACGCTGCCCGCCGACCGCTACACCGTGGTGGACGCCACGCTGATTCCAACCGGCGAGCTGCGCCCCGTGAAGGGCACGCCCTTCGACTTCACCACGCCCCACGCCATCGGCGAGCGCATTGCGCAGGTGCCCGGCGGCTACGACCACAACTGGGTGCTGAACAGCGCCACCGGCAACCACGCCGCGGCCACCGTGTACGAGCCCACCACCGGCCGCACCCTGGAAGTAACCACCGACCAGCCCGGCGTCCAGTTCTACACCGGCAACTTCCTCGACGGCACCCTGAAAGGCAAAGGCGGCACGGTGTACGGCAAAAACGCCGGTTTCTGCCTCGAAACGCAGCACTTCCCCGACTCGCCCAACCAGCCCAAGTTCCCCAGCACGGTGCTCAAGCCGGGCGAGACGTTCCACTCCGTGAGCACCTACAAGTTCGGGGTACGGAAGTAACGCTTCGCTTAATGAAGAATGAGGAATGAAGAAAGAAGAATTGCTACCAAGGCTTCCTCTGACTTTTCGACCTCAATTCTTCATTCCTCATTCTTCATTCCTCATTTCCCATGGAAAACCCCGCTTACGTCATCGGCGTCGACTACGGCACCGACTCCGTCCGCGCCGTGCTGGTCGATGCCCGCACGGGCGCCGAGAAAGCCCAGGCCGTGCACCACTACGCCCGCTGGAAAACCCTGCAATACTGCAACCCGGCCCGCAACCAGTTCCGCCAGCACCCGCTCGACCACATCGAAGGGCTGGAGGCCGTGGTGCGCCGCGTGGCCCAGCAGGTGCCCGCCGCCCAGGTCCTGGGCCTGGCCGTGGACACCACCGGCTCCACGCCCGGCGCGGTGAACGAGCAGGGCGTGGCCCTGGCCCTCACCCCCGGCTTCGAGGACAACCCCAACGCCATGTTCGTGCTCTGGAAAGACCACACGGCCCTGGACGAAGCCGCCGAAATCAACCACAAAGCCCGCACCTGGGGCGGCGAGGACTACACCAAGTT
>DASVTG010000721.1:0-5665 GCA_036387695.1 Hymenobacter sp.
CCGGAGGGACTCTGCGAGTCCGCCTGTTTTAGAACGTTCGCCCAGACGCGGACTCGCAGAGTCCCTCCGGGTACGACCACGCTACAGGTCTCCTAAGGATTCGTTGACCACATGCCGGCTTCTTTGATGAAGATGCGGCGGTTCAGCTTCAACTGCGACACGATGAATTCGGCCAGGTCTTCGGGCTGCATCACATTCTCGGGGTTGCCATCGGTCAGCTTGTTTTCCAGCGCCAACGGGGTGGCTACAGTGCTGGGCGTGAGGGCCGTCACGCGGATGTTGTGCTTGCGTACTTCCTGCATCAGGGCTTCGGTGAGGCCCATTACCGCAAATTTGGAGGCGCTGTAGGCGCTGCTGCCGGCCGCGGCCCGCTGCCCGGAGGTAGAGGAAATGTTGATGATGTCGCCGGTTTGGCGCGAAATCATGTCGGGCAGCACGGCGCGGGTCACGTAGTAGGTCCCAAACACGTTTACCTGAATGATGTGCTCCCACTGCTCGGGCTCCATCTCCAGAAACTTGGCGAAGCTGCCGATGCCGGCGTTGTTGATGAGGATGTCAATGGGGCCGAGGTCCTGGTGGATTTTGGCCACGGCCACGTTCACGGCGGTGCGGTCGGCCACGTCGGCCACTACGGTGGCTACTGCCCCGCCCGCTGCAATGATTTCGGCAGCTACTTCTTGCAGGTCGCTATCGGTGCGGGCCAACAGGCCCACGCTCACGCCTTCGGCAGCCAGGGCTAATGCCACGGCACGGCCAATGCCTTTGCCGGCGCCGGTTACGAGGGCGACTTTTCCTTGAAGGGATTCCATATGAACACTACGCTTAATGAAGAAGGAGGAATGAAGAATTAAACAGTCATCTCCAGAATTGTTCATTCCTCCTTCTTCCTTAAGCGCAGCATTTAGTGCAGGTGCTTGGTGAAATCGCCGTACATCACCCAATCTTCCCAAGTCTTGCGGTGATGCGCCACTTTGCCGCGCAGGTACTTCTCAATCATGAGGCCGGCGGCCGGCGCGGCGCTGGTGCCCCCAAAGCCGCTGTTTTCGATGAACACGGCAATGGCTATTTTGGGGTCATTGACTGGGGCGAACGCCGCGAACGTGGCGTGGTCGAAGCCGTGCGGGTTTTGCACGGTGCCGGTTTTGCCAGCCACCGAGATGCCGTATTGCGACAACGAGGCCAGGTTGCCCGTGCCGCCGTTGCCGTCCACCACCTGCTGCATGCCGGGAATGATGTACTTGAACAGCGTCGTATCCACGGCGGTGTAGTGCCGCTCGCGGTACTGCGGCAGCGGGCCCCCGTTGCCAATGCCGCGCACAAAATGCGGCGTGTAGTAGTAGCCACGGTTGGCAATGGTGGCCAGCACGTTGGCCATTTGCAGGCCGGTGATGCTGATTTCGCCCTGCCCGATGCTGAGCGAGTACACCGTTTTGAAATTCCAGTGGTGGTAGCCGCGTATTTTGTCGTAGAACTCGGGCGAGGGAATCAGCCCGCGCTTTTCCTGGAGCATGTCCACGCCCAGCTTCTCACCCAAGCCGAAGGATTTGACCATTTTCTGCCACTGCCCTAGCCCCAAGCGGACGTCCTCGAACTTGTTTGGCGACTGGCCGCGTACCACGGCGGCCCGCATTACTTGGTAGAAATAAGGGTTGCAGCTCTGCTTGATGGCGACGCTCACGTTGCGCGGCGGCTCGTGGCGGTGGGTGCAGCGCACCAGTTTCTGGTTGCAGTCAAACGGCGTGTTCGGCGTCACCACTCCCAGTTGCAGGGCCACCAGTTCGTTCACCAGCTTAAACACCGAGCCGGGCGGGTACTTGGCTTGCAGCGGGCGGTTGAAAAGCGGCAAATTCGGGTTGTTTTGCAGCGCCATGTAGCGGTTGCCGGAGCCCTTGCCCGTGAGCAGGCCGGGTTCGAAATGCGGCGCCGACACAAAGGCCAGAATCTCGCCCGTTTTGGGTTCAATGGCCACAATGGAACCGCGCCGGCCGGCCAGCAATTTCTCGCCGTAGGCCTGCAGCTCCGAATCGATGCTCAGGTGCAAGTCCTGCCCGGCCACGGAGAGGGTATCAAATTCGCCGTCGCGGAACCGGCCTTTTTCGATACCGCGCACGTTCACCATCTTGAACTGCACGCCGCGCCGGCCCATCAGGGTTTGCTCGTAGTACGACTCCAGCCCGTTGATGCCCACGTTTTCGCCCGGCCGGTACTTGGCGTATTTCGGGTTCTCCAAAAACGCCGGCGTGATGGACCCCACGTAGCCCAGCGCGTGGGCCAGGTTGGGCGTGCGGTAAGCCCGCGCCATGCGCGTCTGGGTATGAAAGCCCGGAAAGTCGCCTAGCTTATCGGAGATGGCCGCCAGGTCGGGCGTGGTCAGGTTTTGCACCACCGGCGAGGGCTTGTTGCGCGAGTACTTCTTGGCCGCCAGCAGGCTGGCTCGCAGCTCTTCGATGGGAATTTGCAGCAATTCGCAGAACCGCGCCGAATCAAGCTGCTTCACCTCACGGGGCACCACCATGAGGTCGTACACGGGCGTGTTTTGCACCAGCAGCTGGTTTTTCCGGTCGTAAATCAGGCCCCGGTACGGAACCTGTACCAGGCGCTGGAGCGTGTTTTTGTCGGCGGCCAGTTTATACGTGCCGTCGAGCACCTGCATGAAAAACAAGCGGGTAAGAAAAATGAGGACCACCACCAAAAAGATGCCTTGCACCACGTATTTGCGGCCTTCCAGGTATTGCATTTTCTAATTCAAGAATAAATCTAGCAGCACAACGATTCAACCAAAGAATTCAATCTAATTACGGCTCCGACGCACCGGAAAAAACAATAGCTGAACAATCAACAGCGCGAGGCTGGTAAAGAGTGCACTCACCAGTATTTTCCCCATTGTGAGGCCCACGTGGCGAAAGCTGCCCAGCTCCAGCAGGAAAAAAGCGGCGTGGTGCAGCAGCACCAGCAGCGTCAGGTACACGCTGAACCACTGCCAGCCCATCTGGTGCACGTTCACGGTGTCGGAGCTGTCGTAGCCGTCGCGCGGGGTGAGCAGGCGCAGCACCCACGGCCGCAAAAAGCCCAGCAGCACGGCCGCCGCCGCGTGCAGGCCGCCCGTGTCGTAAAAGATATCCATCGTCAGCCCCATCCCAAACGAGAGCAACAGCTGCACCACAATGGGCGTCGTGATGGGCAGGAACAGGAGAAAACCCAAGTAGAGGAAGCACCACCCCATGTCGAAGAGCACCAGCCGGCTAATCAGCAGCACGTGCGCTCCGGCGTAGACCGCGAAGCGCAAAACCTGGGCGAACAGAAACCGCAGGCCGCTCATGGTTTGGGGGCTCCTTCCAGCTTCAGGCCCGCGCGGGCTTCCACGGTGTCGCGCTCGGCCTGGGGGCGGGGCGTGACGACGTACACGTAGGTCAGGTTGGCAAAATTCACGCCCAGGCGCACCCGCACCGTCCAGAAATTCTTGTCCGGCTCCTTCACAAAGGAATCTATCGTGCCAATGAAAATCCCTTCGGGAAACACCGTGTTGTAGCCCGAAGTGACCACCGTGTCGCCTTTCACAAGGCGGGTTTCACGCAGCACGTTGTCCAGCAGCGCGTGGGTGGGGTCGTCGCCCAGCCACCGGATGGTGCCGAAGGTGCCGTCGCGCTTGATTTTGGAAGCAATGGTGGTTTTTGAGTGCAGCAGGCTGGTCACCGTGGCGTAGTGCTCGCTCACCACTTTCACCCGGCCCACCACGCCGTTGGCCGCCACCACCCCCAGGCCCGCCCGCACGCCGTTGGCACTGCCCACGTTCAACGTGAGGTAGTTATCCACATTTCCGAGCATATTGTTGATAACCCGGGCCGGAGTTAGTGGATAACTCGGGTCGCGGGCCGCTATGCGCTGCTGGCCGAGCAGCAGGGTGTCGGGCCGGGCAGCCGGCCGGGCGTACCGCACTCGCTTCAGGGAATCGGTGCGAACAGGAGGCAGGGCCACCGAATCGGCTTCGCGCCCCACCGAGTCGGGCGGGTAGAGTTGCTGGCGCAGGGCGGCGTTTTCGGCCGCCAGCTGCTGGTTCATTTCGGCCAGGTGGAAATAATCCGTTATCTGGGTGCGGCGCTCCAGCACCACGCCGGCGTACGCATTCGCCGAATTAAAAAAAGCCGCCCGTTGGTAAGAATTATTCGTGACGTATAAGTACAAGCTAATTATTTCCAACAAGCCAAATACCAGCGCCCCGCGAAAGCGAAATAGGAAAAGAAATATATTCCGCACGGACGGTAATTGATTGGAAAGTTTAGCTGGTAAAAGGACGTCATGCTGAGCTTGCCGAAGCATCTCTCCCGCAAAACTAACCTTGATTAGCTGCGCAGTAGAGATGCTTCGGCAAGCTCAGCATGACGTCCTTTTCTTGTTTTATTACGTCAGCAATACGCCTTTGAATGCCTGGATGTCCTTGATGGCCTTGCCGGTACCGCGCACCACGGCGCGCAGCGGGTCTTCGGCAATGTGAATGGGCAGCTTGGTTTTGGCGGCCAAGCGCTTGTCCAGGCCGCGCAGCAAAGCGCCGCCGCCGGTGAGGTGAATGCCGTTTTCGTAAATGTCGGCCGACAATTCGGGGGGCGATATTTCGAGGGCTTTCAATACCGCTTCTTCAATTTTCGCCACCGATTTGTCGAGGGCAATGGCAATTTCCGAGAACGTTACTTTAATTACTTTCGGAATGCCCGTCATCAGGTCGCGGCCGCGCACTTCGTGGTCGGGCGGCGGCACGTCGAGTTCAGTAAGCGCGGCGCCTACTTCGATTTTGATGCGCTCGGCCGAGCGCTCGCCGATGAGCAGGTTGTGCTGCCGGCGCATGTAGTCGAGGATGTCCTGGTTGAACACGTCGCCGGCCGTTTTTATGGACTGGTCGCACACGATGCCCGACAGCGCTATCACGGCAATTTCGGTGGTGCCGCCTCCGATGTCGATAATCATCGAGCCCACGGGCTGCTCCACGTCGATGCCAATGCCGATGGCGGCGGCCATGGGTTCCTGAATCATCCAGACTTCCTTGGCGCCGGCGTGCTCGGCGGAGTCCCGCACGGCGCGTTTCTCCACTTCCGTAATGCCCGACGGGATGCAGATGACCATGCGGTGCGAGGGCTGAAACAGCCGGTTGCGCGTGTCAATCATCTTAATCATGCCTTTAATCATTTCCTCGGCGGCGTGGAAATCGGCAATTACCCCGTCCTTCAGCGGGCGGATGGTGCGAATGTTGTCGTGGGTTTTCTCGTGCATCTGCTGAGCCTGGCGGCCCACAGCGATGACTTTGTTGGTGGTGCGGTCTTTGGCGATGATGCTCGGCTCGTCCACCACGATTTTGTCGTTGTGAATGATGAGCGTATTGGCCGTGCCCAGGTCGATGGCGATGTCGCTGGTCAGGAAATTAAAGAAACCCATTGAGTTAGCTGCAATAAGGCGGAGCCCGACTAGTAAGCTGGGCAAAATAATGGGCAAAGGTACGGAAGGTTTGGGCGGAGGTTAAGCATAACTTCCGGGCAGCCCAGGGAATGCGGTTTGTAGCAGCCCAACGGCACACTCCAGCTTTCCGTCCAACTAATTCAACCAATTGTTTATTGCCATACCCCGCTATCAGGGCAGCGAAAAGCCCCGGCTCTGCGCAGAGCCGGGGCTTTTCGCT
>DASVTG010000722.1:0-6697 GCA_036387695.1 Hymenobacter sp.
CAACAAGGAAGCCATCGCCGTCAACCAGGACAAACTGGGCGTGCAGGGCTTCCGGCACGCCGTCAAGGACAGCGTGGAAACCTGGCTCAAGCCCCTGGCCGGCGGCCGGTGGGCCGTCACCTTCCTCAACCGCAGCCAGCGCGCCCAGCCGGTCGCCTTTGACTGGAAAGCCACCCCCATCGTGGACGAGCTGTCGAAAACGGAGCTGAACGCGGCCAAGACGACCTACAAGGTGCGCAACGTGTGGGCCAAGAAGGACGCCGGCACCACCAAGAAAGCCTTTGCGGGCACCGTGCCCGCGCACGATGCCATCTTGCTCGTACTGGGCAAGTAACAAGCCGTGTTTTCCACCAGTCAGTCCCGGGTGCGTTAGAGCAGTTTTCAGGTCAGTGTGCCCAGGGGGGAGAAGTCAGAAGTTAGCATGCAACAGGACAGCATGTTAACTCTCTGTCTTTAGCTCGGCACATGAAACGTGAAATTGCGCTAGTGGCCTAGCCTGGTTGCCATTCTCATCTCATAACCGCCCAACCCATGAGGCCAACGCCAGCGTCTAGCCTGTTCTTTCGCATCCTACCGTGTCTGCTAGGCGGGCTTGCCGTGGCGGGGCCGGCCAAGGCCCAAGCCCTGACGGACAGCATCCGCCTCAACCAAGTGGGGTTTTACCCCGCGGCGCCCAAGCTGGCCGTGGTGACGGGGGCGGGCGACCAAGCCACCCGGTTTCGCATCAGCACCCCGGACCTGAAGACCACCGTTTTTGAAGGCAGCCTGCGCCCGGCTCCCGGCGCCGCGCCCGGCAGCCGGGTACGCGTGGCCGACTTTTCAACGTGCAAAGCGCCTGGTCTTTACGTGGTCAGCGTGCCGGGCTTGGGCAAGTCTTATCCGTTTCGTATCGGCGCGAACGCCCACGCGGCCGTGGCGGGCGCGGCGCTGAAAAGCTACTACTACCAGCGGGCTTCCACGGCGCTGCCGGCGCGCTACGCCGGCCGCTGGAGCCGCCCGGCCGGCCACCCGGACACGCGCGTGCTGGTGCACGCTTCGGCCGCGACGGCGCAGCGGCCGGCGGGAACGGTGGTTTCCTCGCCCCGGGGCTGGTACGACGCCGGCGACTACAACAAGTACGTGGTGAACTCGGGCATCACGATGGGCACCCTGCTCTCTCTGTACGAGGACTTTCCGGAACACTGCGCCGCCCTGCGCGCCGACATTCCGGAAAGCGCCAACGCCCTGCCCGACGTGCTGGACGAGGCCCTCTGGAACCTGCGCTGGATGCTCACCATGCAGGACCCCAACGACGGCGGCGTGTACCATAAGCTCACCAACGCCAGCTTCGACGCCATGGTGATGCCCATCCGGGTGAGCACCCCGCGGTACGTGGTGCAAAAAAGCACGGCCGCGGCCCTGGACTTCGCGGCCGTGACGGCCCAGGCCAGCCGCATTGCGCGGCGCTTCGAGTCTCAGCTTCCCGGCTTGGCCGACTCCTGCTTGCGGGCCTCCACCCGGGCCTGGCAGTGGGCCCAGGCCAACCCGCAGCAATACTACCGGCAAGACGACATGAACAAGCAGTTCGCCCCGCCCATCGTCACGGGCGGCTACGGCGACCAGAACCTGGACGACGAAAAAGCCTGGGCCGCCGCCGAGCTGTTCGTCACCACCCGCGAGCCGGCGTATTACGAAGTCTTGCGTCCGGCCCTGCAACGCGCCCTCACGCTGCCTTCCTGGGGGCAGGTGCGGGCCTTGGGTTTCTATACCCTGGCGCGGTTTCGGACCCAGCTGCCGGCCCTGGCCCAGGCCGACGCGGCGCTCGTTTCCCAACGCCTGATGGCGTTGGCCGACACCCTGCGGAGCGGCTCCCGCCCGCAGCCCTACCAGACCGTGATGGGCCGCCGCAAAAACGATTTTAACTGGGGCAGCAACGCCAACGCCGCCAACCAAGGCATTGCCCTGGTGCAAGCGTTTCGCCTGAGCGGCAACTCCGAGTACCTGCGCGAGGCCCTGGCCAACCTCGACTACCTGCTCGGCCGCAACGCCACGGGCTACTCCTTCGTGACCGGCTACGGCAGCAAATCGCCGCAACACCCGCATCACCGCTTGTCGGAAGGCGACGGCGTGGCCGAGCCGCTGCCGGGCTTTTTGGTGGGCGGCCCCAACCCCGGCCGGCAAGACGGCTGCAACTACCCGTTTAAGCAAGCCGAAAAGTCGTACACCGACGAGATGTGCTCTTACGCCTCCAATGAAATAGCCATCAACTGGAACGCGCCGCTGGTCTACCTCGCCGTGGCCATGGAAGCGTTGCAATCTTCGCTGCAACCGGCGCCCGCTGCCCGGAAGAAATAGCCGGAGGCAGCGGACCCTGCTTTCACGCAAAAGCGGAATCCGAAAACCTCTCCGGTGGGGTAGTTGTGGGGCCGTCAGCTGCAAGTCACTGTCGGGCTTACGGCCTGCTCCACGCTTTCGTTGGGGCAGCTTCTGGGCCGGCGAAACGCAGGAGTTTATAAACTCTTGGGAGAATAGTGCCAACCAAGACAGGTGCCGCCAGCCGGTCCGGTGCGGCTGGGTGGCCGCGCGTGCTGCTGCCGGGCCATTGCTAGCTGGCTCCCACCACGAGGAGTGGTATTGACGGAGCGTATTGTTAAGTCAAGTATCTGCCAATGTGAAATTTGCGTTGCTAATAATCTTTGACCTCGCCTTGTAAACGCAGGGAATATGGCCCTTGCCAAGACTTAACTGCGCGGAATAGCCAGGAATTTGACCCCCGTTTTTGCCTAAAATGACCCGGGCGGTGGGCTCATTGGCAAGGTACTTTTGGTCAGCTGAGAACTGGCAGCACAAGTCACAAGGCTTTTGCGTCCTGAGTTCAGCAATTGGCATTGCCAGAGGGCCCGGGTCAGATTCAGGCTCTTGCCAAAATTTGCCGGGTTGTTTCCCGTTCCGTCGTCTGCCCGGACGCTGGATTATTCGTTTGGTTCCGCTTACGCAATCGTTTGTTTTCCCTTCCTTCACAAGCTCACTTATGTCCCTCATTTCTATCGGATTTGTTGCAAAAAAACTTTCTCAGCTCGGCAAGCGGGCCCTGGCGCCCGTGGGGCTCGGGCTGCTGCTGTCGTGCTCGGCCGTTCCCTGCTTGGCGCAGACCTCGGAACCGTACACCTGGAACAGCATGGCCATTGGCGGTGGCGGGTTCGTGTCGGGCATCATCACCAGCAAAACCCAGGCGGGGCTGATGTACGCCCGCACCGACGTGGGCGGCGCCTACCGCTGGGACGTGACTGCCAACAAGTGGATTCCGCTGATGGACTTCGCCTCCGACCAAGAGCAGGGCATGTTCGGGGTGGAGTCGATGGCGCTGGACCCGCAGAACTCGGCCACGGTGTACGCCTACTGCGGCATCAACTATTTCAATAACGGCCGCACGTTCGTCCTGCGCTCCACCAACTACGGCACCGACTGGACCGTGATTGACGTCACGGCGCAGTTCAAGGCCCACGGCAACGGCAACGGCCGGGGCAACGGCGAGCGGCTGCAAGTGGACCCCAACAACAGCAGCACGCTGTACGTGGGCACCCGCGACAACGGCTTGTTCAAGAGCACCAACTCGGGTACCACCTGGGCCCGGCTGCCCGGCCTGCCCGTGACCACCACCCCCAACGGCAACGGCCTGAACTTCGTGGTGATGGACCCCACCAGCGCGGTAGGCGGCAGCACGCAGCGCTTGTTCGTCGGCGTTTCGCGCAGCGGCAGCAACCAGCAACTCTACCGCAGCGACGACGGCGGGGCCACCTTCACCGCCCTCAACAACCCCGACCTGGGCGCCGGCGTTACGCTGGCAGCCGGCGACGGCGGCCTGATGCCCCAGCGCGCCGTACTGGCGGCCGGCAACTTGTACGTGTGCTACGGCAACGGTCCGGGGCCCGGCTTCGGCCCAACCGCCGAGCCTTTCACCCGGGGCCAGGTCTGGAAGTACAACCTCGCCGCCAACACCTGGACCAACCTTACGCCCGTGAGCGGCGCGACTCCTCCGCCCTTCGGCGGCCTTAGCGTGGACCGCAACAACCCCAACCGCATCATCGTCTCCACCACCAACATCTACCAGGCACAGGGCAACCCGCCCGTTGCCTACGGCGACCATTTCTACTACACCGCCGACGGCGGCACCACCTGGACCGACATCGTGGCCCGCGGCTACCGTCTGAACTCCGAAGGAGTGTCGTGGGTGTCCAACGCCAACATTCACTGGTCGGGCTGCATCGAGTTCGACCCCTTTGTGCCAAACCGGGCCCTCGTTACCTCGGGCAACGGCATCTTCGTCAACGAGGATGTTACCGCCACAACCGGAGAATGGAAGTTTTTCGTGCGGGGCCTCGAAGAAACCGTGGCCCAGAGCTTGGTCAGCATTCCCGACGGGCCGGTGGTTACCACCATTCTCGACTACGACGGGTTCCGGCACACCGACGTGGCGCAGTACGCCCCCATTCACAATCCGCGCATTGGCAGCACCTCGGGCCTGGATTTCGCGAAGCTTAGCACCAGTAAGCTGGCCCGGGTTGGCAACCGCAACGGCAACGCGGCGGCTGTCGTGCTCCTGTATTCCAACGATATGGGCGTGACCTGGACGCGCACGGCCACCATGAACGGCTCGGGCGGGCACGTGGCCCTCTCGGCCGACGGCAACGTGCTGCTGCACAGCCCCTCGAACGGCGTGGTGGCCGCCAACGGCACCAACCCCGGCTTCCCGGCGCCGGCCAACAACACCTTCACCTACCGCAGCACCGACAACGGCGCCACCTGGACCCCGGCCACCGGCATCCCCACCACGTTCACCAGCCACCGGCCGGTAGCCGACGCGGTGAATTCCAACAAGTTCTACATTCACAATACCTCGAACGGCACCATGCTGGTGAGCACCGACGGCGGGGTATCGTTTGCGACGGCCGGCAGCGTGGGCGCCACCGGCGGAGCTAAGCTCATCCGAACCATTCCGGGCCGGGAAGGGCACTTGTGGGTACCGCTTTACGGGAACGGCCTGACGCGCTCCACCAACTCGGGCACCTCGTTCACGCGCCTGACCAACGTCACCTACTGCGGAGCCGTGGGCTACGGCAAAGCGGCGCCCGGTGCGGCCTACGAAGCCCTGTACATCTACGGCACGGTGGGCGGCGTAGTGGGCGTGCACCGCTCCAACGACGAAGGCGCCACCTGGGTGCGGGTCAACGACGACGCCCACGAATACGGCGGCCCAGCCAACGGGCAGTTCGTGATGGGCGACATAAACCAGTACGGCCGGGTGTACATGAGCACGGCCGGGCGCGGCGTGGTCTATGGCACGCCCGCGGCCGCGGTCCTGGCCCTGAAGCCGGGACAGAAATCCGGCAACGCGCCGCTGGAAGCCTACCCCAACCCGGCCACCGGCCGGGTGACGGTGAAGCTGCCCAAGGGCTTGGTCGGCGGCAAGGTGTCGGTGGTGAATTCGGTGGGCGTCGTGGTGCGCACCGAATTCGCGCGGCAGGCCGACTACACCCTCGACCTCAGCCGGCTGCCGGCGGGCCTCTACACTATCCGGGCCGCCAACGGCGCTGCGGGCGGCACGGTCCGCGTGGTGAAGCAGTAATTAACACCAGCTGCGGGGCTTTTTGGCGTCTCGCAGCGCAACCCGACAGTAGCGCTCAGGTGCAAATATTTTCCCTGAAAATAGTATCTTCATCGAAGAGCTATAGAAAAACAATGAGAAATTAGCCCGAACGTTCCGCTCATCTGGTGTCCGTTCACCGAAGCAAGACGCTCTGAAAATTTTCTCTGCACCCCTGAGAGCCAGCCGCCGTTGCGAAGGGCGGCCCTCTCAATATTCCCCTTCTCACACACTACATGTTCAAGCCCTTCCCCCGTTTTATTACGCTCTTAGGCACCACTTTTTGCTGTGCGGTGGCCGGCCTGGCCCTGGCCCAAACCAAGCCGGGCACTCCGGCCCAAAGCCCCACCCCGAACAAGCAGGCCGCGTTGACGGCCAACGACGCTAAAATCAACGCCCTCATCAAGCAGATGACGCTGGAGGAGAAAGTGAAAATGCTGCACGCCAACTCCGCCTTTGCGGCGGGCGGCATCCCGCGCCTGGGCATTCCCGAAATCGGCACTTCCGACGGGCCCCACGGCGTGCGCCCCGAGCAGGGCCGCGACTGGAAAGGCGTGAAGGACGCCAACGACGCCGGCACGTACATGCCCACCAACAACACCCTGGCGTCGACCTGGAACCCCGCCCTGGGCTACGCCTACGGCGCCGTGCTGGGCTCGGAAGCCAATTTTCGGGGCAAAGACATAATTCTGGGCCCTGGCATCAACATCGTTCGCACGCCGCTCAACGGCCGCAACTTTGAGTACCTGAGCGAAGACCCCTACCTGGTGTCGCAGATGGTGGTGGGCTACATCCAGGGCGTGCAGGCGCAGGGCGTGTCGGCCTGCGTGAAGCACTTTGCGGCCAACAACCAGGAGGTGCACCGCGGCGAAATCGACGTGAACATGAGCGAGCGGGCGCTGCGCGAAATCTATTTGCCGGGTTTCCAGGCGGCCGTGCAGCAGGGCGGGGTCAACACCCTGATGGGCTCCTACAACAAGTTCCGGGGCCAGTACGCCACCGAAAACGCCTACCTGATGAACACCATCCTGAAAGGGGAGTGGGGCTTCAAAGGTCTGGTGATGAGCGACTGGG
>DASVTG010000723.1:0-3500 GCA_036387695.1 Hymenobacter sp.
ACCGCCATACTAAAATTGATTAGTATGGCGGTAGAGATGCTTCGGCTGCGCTCAGCATGACCGTTTGTTGTTGGTTATCAACGGCGCTGCTTCCTATTGAAAAGCGAGCTACTGAAATCCTACCTAGCTATGTCCAGCCGACTTAGCCGCTGTAGCCGCCGCCGCTCTCGGGCTCGGTGGCGCTGCCGCCGGGCTTGGTGGGCGTGGGCAGGTTGGTTTCGGTGGTCACTTCTACGTCGCTGTAGTCGGGGGTGCCGTCGCCTTGCACGGGTACGGGTGGCTCGGTTTGGGGGTCGGGGTTGGGCGTGGACTGATTCATGGGAGGGAAAACAAATTGGATTGCCCGGGTGTACGTCCTTGAGCGGCCAATGGCTGCCTTAGGCCACCCCGAGCGGTTGGGCGGTGTACTTTTGCCGCCATTGCCGGTCACATTTTCTTCTTCACTCTTCACTTCAGCCACCGAGGCTATGAGCCAGTTCCGCACCGAAAAGGACACCATGGGCACCGTGCAGGTCCCCGCCACTGCATACTGGGGCGCCCAAACCCAGCGCTCCATCGAGAATTTCCCCATCGCCCAGGACATCAACCGGATGCCCAAGGAAATCATCGCGGCTTTTGCCTATTTGAAAAAAGCCGCTGCCCTCACCAACCGCGACGCCGGCGTGCTGTCGGCTGAAAAAGCCGAGCTGATTGGCAAGGTGTGCGACGAAATTCTGGCCGGTGACTTGGCCGATTCGTTCCCGCTGGTGGTGTGGCAAACGGGCTCGGGCACGCAGAGCAACATGAACCTGAACGAGGTGATTGCCTACCGCGGCCACGTGCTGCAGGGCGGCCAGCTCACCGACGAAAAGAAGGCCCTGGCCCCCAACGACGACGTGAACAAGAGCCAAAGCTCGAACGACACGTTCCCGACGGCCATGCACATCGCGGCCTACAAAATCCTGGTGGAAACCACCATCCCCGGCATCGAGAAGCTACGCGACACGCTGAAAGCCAAGTCGCAGCAGTTCATGAACATCGTAAAAATTGGCCGCACCCACTTCATGGACGCCACGCCGCTCACGCTGGGCCAGGAGTTTTCGGGCTACGTGTCGCAGCTCGACCACGGCCTGCGCGCCATCAAGAATACGCTGGCGCACCTGAGCGAGCTGGCGCTGGGCGGAACCGCCGTGGGCACCGGCATCAACACCCCTCCCGGCTACTCTGAAAACGTGGCCAAGCACATTGCCGAGCTCACGGGTCTGCCCTTCGTGACGGCCGAAAACAAGTTTGAGGCCCTGGCCGCGCACGACGCCATCGTGGAAGCCCACGGCGCCCTCAAAACGGTGGCCGTGAGCTTGATGAAAATTGCCAACGACGTCCGTATGCTCAGCTCGGGCCCGCGCGCCGGCATTGGCGAAATTCACATCCCTGACAACGAGCCCGGCTCTAGCATCATGCCCGGCAAGGTGAACCCCACCCAGGCCGAAGCCATGACCATGGTGGCCGCCCAGGTAATGGGCAACGACGTGGCCATCACCGTAGGCGGCTCGATGGGGCACTTCGAGCTGAACGTGTTCAAGCCGGTGATGATTTACAACTTCCTGCACTCGGCCCGCCTCATCGGCGACGTGTGCGTGAGCTTCACCGACAAGTGCGCCGCCGGCATTGAGCCCATCAAAGCCAACATCGACAAGCACGTGAATAGCAGCCTGATGCTGGTAACGGCCTTGAACCCCCACATCGGCTACTACAAAGCCGCCGAAATCGCGCAAACGGCCCACAAGAACGGCTCGACGCTGAAGGAAACCGCCCTGCAGCTGGGCTACCTGACCGAAGAGCAGTTCAACGAGTGGCTGAAACCCGAGGAAATGGTAGGCGAAATCAAGTAGAGCTGTAGCGTGGACTCGCAGAGTCCGCGCTACTGTGGCGCAACCTTTGGCGCCTGCTTTACGCACAACGGGCAACCCGCTACCAGGCTGGTTGCCCGTTGCTTTTGGCCGCCTATCCACAATTCGTTGCGCCTTTCCGCGCTTTTCTTGACGCCATTCCGCCTACGGGCCGCGTGCTGGTCTATTGCCATTTCGACGCCGACGGGCTGGCGGCCGGCGCTTTGTTTGGCCGCGGCTTGGCACGCATCGGCCCCGGCTGGGAAATTGAGGTGCTGCCCTCGGGCAAGGGCGAAAACGCCTTTCTAACCCCAGCCGTGCACGAAAAGCTGCTGGCCGAACGGCCCGATGCCCTCCTCGTGACGGACCTGGGCGTGCACGAGCGCGGCACCCTGGAAAGTCACGGCGTGCCCGTGCTTTACGTCGACCACCACATACCCGAAGGCCAGCCGCCCGCGGGCGCCACCGTGCTCACCGGCTACGGCCTCGACCCCGTGCCCTGCTCCGCCTGGCTGGCGTACGAGCTGCTGGCGGCCGAAGCCGACGTCACGGACCTGCGCTGGGTGGCCGCCATTGGCGTCTTGTCCGACCTTGGCGACCAAGCCGCGTGGCCGCCGCTGGCCGAAGTAAAAAAGGAGTTCACCGCCAAGTGGCTGAAAGAAGCCGTGGCCGTGTGCAACGCTGCGCGCCGAGCCGGCGAGTTCGACTTGGAGCGGCCCTTGCGCTACCTGCTGCACGACGACAACCCGCGCCCGCTGGCCCAGGACACCGTGCTGGCCGGCTACCGCGCCGCCGTGGCCCAGGAACTGCAAGCCGCCCGCAAGCTCCCGCCGCGCTTCCCACCCAAAACCGTGGCAGACGCGCTGCCCGTGGCCCTCATCACCATCGACTCGCCGGCTCAGATTCACCCGCTCATTGCCCAGCAGTGGATACAGCGCCTGCCCGACCGCGTGGTGCTGTGCGCCAACCTGGGCTACCTGCCCAACGGCCACATTGCCGTAGCCGGCCGCGCCGCCAGCAAAAGCCTGCACATCCCCAACCTGCTGCGCGAAGCCTTCGCCCGCACCGGCCAGGCGCCGCCCGAAAACTTTGCCCACGGCCACCCGCAGGCCAGCGGTGGCCACCTGAGCCCCGCCGAATACGCTGTGCTGCTGCGCGGGCTGGGGCTGGCCGAGTAAGGCGGGGGCAAGTGCTGCGGCAGGCTGGAATTGGTTTTTTGCCGACATCTTTGCGGCCCATTCACCCGCCGTTTCGCATGGATTTTTCTGCCCATATCGTTCTCGAAAACAGCCGCGTCCGCCTGCGCCCGCTGGAGACCGGTGACTTTGAACCCCTCAAAGCCGTGGCCTTCGATGCTGACCTGTGGAAGTATACCCTCACGCGCGCCGACGACGCCGTGAGCCTAGCGGCCTACGTGCGCCAGGCCCTGGAAGCCCGCGAGCAAGGCCTGCGCTACCCTTTTGCCATCATCGACCGTGAAACGGGTCAGTTGGCCGGCAGCACCAGCTACTACAATGACTCGGCCGCCGACCAGCGCATCAGTATCGGCTACACTTGGGTGGGCACGGCTTTCCAGCGCTCGGGCCTGAACCGAGCCTGCAAGCACCTGCTGCTCAGCCACGCTTTCGGGCA
>DASVTG010000724.1:0-3827 GCA_036387695.1 Hymenobacter sp.
ATTTCGGGCCGCTATTAGCACCGAGAAAATCAATGAGCAATTAGCAATGAGCAGTGAACAATTGCTGGATGACAATTGCTCATTGCTCATTGCTAATTGCTCATTGCAAGCCCATCCCGCTCGCAGCCAAACCATAAGTACGGCGTACAACAAGGGCAGCACCAACAGCGCAAGACCGGGCAATATCATCGGCCGTTGCGCTTCTCGCGCAGCACCCGCAGCCCTGGCACCAGCAGCAGCCCCGCCGCGCTGGGCAGCGCAATGTTCACCACCCACAAGCTCAGGCTGGCGCTGAGCACCGGCAGCGCGGGCTGCGCCAGCAGGCCAAACAAGTGGGTGGCCGACAACTCCCGCACGCCCACGTCGGCCAAGGCATTGAGCGACGGCACCAGGGATTTGAGCAAAAACGTGCCCGCTACCGCCGCCAGCCCCGGCCCCAGTGGCGCACTGACGCCATAGGCCGTGAGCAGCAGCATAAACTGCCCGCAAAACACGGCGTAGCGCAGCCCCGAGATGGCCAGCACCGCGTGCAGCGCCCGCGCCGAATAGGTGGGCATGATGGCCAGCGCCGGCCGAAACCGCCGCAACGGCCGCCACACGCCCAGCGCCGCCAGCAGCAGCCGCGACCGGTACAGCGGCACGAGCACCAGCCCACAAATCAGCAGCGCCGAGGCAGTTACGCCCACCCCGGCCGCCGGGTAGCCGTTCAAATAAAAGGTCAGCAGAAAGTACAGCAGGCCCAACACACCGGCCAGCACCGTGACCACCAGCTGACAGTAGCGCCCCAAGAAGACCGCGCCCAAGGCACTCACGCGACGGCTTTTCAGCTCCAGAATGCGGCCGGCGTAGTCGCCCACCCGGTTGGGGGTGGCAAAGCCCAGCGTGAGGCCCACCAGCACCGCCCGGAAACTGCGGCCGAACGTGACCGGTTCTAAGTGCCGGGCCAGGCGGTGCCATTTCCAGGCTTCGAGGCCCCAGTTGACGGGCACGAGGGCCAGCGCCAGGAGCACGGACGTGCGCCCCGCGCCGCCCAGGGTAGTGGCCAGCAGCTGGCGCCAGGCCGCCGCGGTATCGGGCGCCGCGAAAATGGAGTTGTACAGCAGCCCCAGGGTGAGCAGCGTCACCAGCACTTTGCCCCAAAACACTGCGCGGCCCCATTTTTGGCCCCGGGGACCTTTTTCGGGCTCGGTTCCGGTTACTTTGGGGAAAGCAGCCGGCGCGTGCGCGGCCAGCTCGCCCGGCGCCTTGCCGGCATCGTAGCTTTGCAAAGGGAGTGCGCTGCCGGCTCCCTGATTTCCACCCCCGCCGTTTTGCCCGCTCCGCTTCGTCCCCGCCCCGCTCCCGCCGTCGAGCTGCTGCCCAAAATCATTCTGGGCATCGACCCCGGCACCCAGATTATGGGCTACGCCCTGATTGAGGTGCGCGGCCAGCGGGTCGACGTGCTGTGCTACGACGTTATCAATATGAAGGCGCTGGGGTCGAATCACGCCGTAAAGCTAAAGCGGATTTTCGACCGCATGCTCGAACTGATTGACGAGTACCTGCCCGACGAGCTGGCCATCGAGGCCCCGTTTTTTGGGGTGAACGTGCAGAGCATGCTCAAGCTGGGCCGGGCCCAGGGCGTGGCCATTGCCGCGGCCTTGTCGCGCCAGATTCCCTACGTGGAGTACGCGCCCACCAAGGTGAAGCAGTCGGTCACGGGCTCGGGCTCGGCCACCAAGGAGCAGGTGGCCCACATGCTGCGCCAGACCCTCACGCTGCCGCCCCTTGCCGAAGCCAGCAAGTTCCTGGACGCCACCGATGCCTTGGCCGTGGCCCTGTGCCACCACTACCAAAAGGGCAACAACACCACCGTGAGCGGCGGCAAAAGCTGGGGCAAGTTCCTGGCCGACAATCCCGAGCGCCTGGGCGCCAGCACGGGCAAGAAAAAAGCGCCGGCGAAATCGTAGGCACCTGAGGCAATGAGTATTTTTAAACGTTGGCAGATGTTCGCTGCGGTAGCCTAACTACTACCACGGGCCATCCTATTCGCCTCTTGCTTTCTGCTCCCTCCATAATTGTTCTTCATCAACATCAAAAACATACTTATTGAGCACGTTTAGAATCTCATCAAAACTCACTGCTTTCTCAATTGCAATCTTTATAATATCGGCTTCTTCAAATTGAGTTATTGTATCGCCGTCTCTATCGACACAATCCTTTAGCTTTTCTTTTAGCTCTTTCATTTGGTAAAAGCCGTTGGGTATCCAAGTGACCTCTGTATCGAGGACGGGGTTGTAGACTGTTTTTGCCAAAAATTTGGTTACCCAATTATTTTTCAAATCGGCTGACAACTGTCTGTATTTCCATTGGGAGTTATTCTTATCAAATAAATTGACCCTATCAAAATAAGTCGCATTTATAAGGATACGGGTCGAAGCTTTTGAGAATGCCGCTGCATTTTCAATAATATCGAATGCTCCATATTTAGTGTCAATAGAAATTAACGGAAATATTGGGTGTTCCATTTTGTGTTGCACCTGTAAATAAAACAATTGTTTTGGTAGACAGCTAACTGCTGAGCTGTTGCTATTAGCTATCACCCCACCAGCAACTCCCCCACCGCGTACGTCACGGCATAACCGCTGATGTCCACCCGGTCGCCCTCGCGCAGGCGGCACCACAGGTCGCCACCGCGGGGCGATACCTGGCGGGCCCGCAGCTCCTTCTTGCCCAGTTTGTTGGCCCAGTACGGAATGAGGGTGCTGTGGGCCGAGCCGGTGACGGGGTCTTCGGGCACGCCCACGCGCGGCGCAAAAAAGCGGGACACGAAGTCGATGCCGTCCGAGCCGGGCGCGGTGGCGATGACGCCCACGTACTCCAGGGCCGCAATGCGGGCGAAGTCGGGGCGCAGGACCAGCACTTCGGCTTCGGTGTTGAAAACGACCAGCAAGTCGCGGGCGGCCAGCACGTGCAGGGGCGTGGCGCGCAGGCCGTCGGCCAGGCCGGCGGGGTGCGTGGTCATTTCCTGCGGCGGCCGCGAGGGGAAGTCGAGGGTGAGGCGGCCGTCGGCTTCCCGCGACACCCGCAGCGGGCCGCTCTGGCTATGAAACGTGACCTGGGCCGCCTGAAAACCAAGATGCGCAAACAGCACGTGGGCCGAAGCCAGGGTGGCGTGGCCGCAAAGGTCGATTTCTACCGTGGGCGTGAACCACCGAATGTCGTAGTCGGCCGGCGCGTTGGGGCGCGGGACGATGAAGGCGGTTTCGGCCAGGTTATTTTCCGCGGCGATTTGCTGCATGAGTTCGGTGGGCAGCCAGGCTTGCAGCGGGCACACGCCGGCGGGGTTGCCGGTGAAAGGCGTTTGGGCAAAGGCATCGACGTGGAAATAGCGCATCGCGAGGGCGGATGAAGTCTTGGGTGGTAAAAACGGGCAGAAGGATTCCCCGGGCAACAATACGGCAAAGCCGGCCACCGCTGCTAAGGAAAGGCGCCGCCATTTTTTTCAAAATATCTTTGGAGTGACGCAACCGGACCGGCCGGCTGGCGGTCAGGGGTGTACAAGGCAGGTCCTGTACAGCCCGCCTTTGCTTCAATTTTCACCCTGCATGCCGCCTCCCATTGCCCCCGTCGATGAGGCCTTGCTGGCGGCGTGCCGGCGCGGCGAATCGGCGGCGCAACACCGGCTTTACCAACGGCTTTCCTACCTGCTGATGGGCGTGTGCCTGCGCTACTGCCCTAACCGGGCCGAAGCGGAGGATGCGCTGCAAAACACTTTCGTCAAAATATTCACCCGCCTCGACCAATACCGCGGCCAGGGCCCCTTTGAAGCGTGGGCCCGGCGCATT
>DASVTG010000725.1:0-3096 GCA_036387695.1 Hymenobacter sp.
AACGTGTCGGTGAAGCCTTTGGCCCCTTTGTCTTGCAGAAACTGGCGCAGGCCGGCTTCGATGCGGGCGGCTTCGCGCAGGCTCTCGCGCTGGGCACCGCCGGTTTTCAAGTCGTCGGCCAGCTCGTATTCCTGCTCATAGGTGGCCAGCAGCTCGTCAATTTGCCCGTCGCTCACGGCGTTCACCACCGCCACCAGGTCGCCGATGCCGTAGGTGTTCACTTCGTATCCAAACTTGATTTCGGCTTCCACTTTGTCGCCCTCGGTCACGGCCACGTAGCGCATGTTGTCGCCGAAGCGCACGAAGCGGGCGCCCTGCCAGTCGGCCCAGGCGCAGGCCACGCGGCTCCAGATGCTCAGGCTTTCCTGAACGGCGGCGCTTTGCCAGTGGCCCACCACCACCTTGCGGTTCAGCCGCATGCGGGTGCCGATGAACCCAAATTCCCGGTCGCCGTGCGCCGATTGGTTGGTGTTCATGAAATCCATGTCGATGTCGGCCCACGGAATGTCGCGGTTGAACTGGGTGTGCAAATGCGCCAGCGGCTTTTGCAGGATTTTCAGCCCGTTTATCCACATTTTGGCGGGGGAAAACGTGTGCATCCAGGCAATCAGGCCCACGCAATTTTCGGAGGTGTTGGCCTCCTGCATGAGTTTATAAATCTCCTGCGGCGTTTTCAGGATGGGTTTGTAGACAATCTTGATGGGCAGCTTGGTGCCGAGCTCCCGGGCGATTTCCTGCGAGTGCAGGGCTACTTCCTCCAGGGTTTCGGGGCCGTAGAGGTGCTGAGTGCCGGTGATGAACCAGGCTTCGTAATGCGAAATGTCAATCATGGAAGGGTGGAATTAGGGAAGCCGAAGCCTACACAATCGTTAATCTTAATTAGTCAAAAAAAGCGAGCAGAACGAGCACCGCGAAATTTCATTTCGCCCCGCATTCGGGGTTCTTTTCGGAGCGAAATGAAATTTCGCGGTACTCGTTCTAGCTCTGTCCGTAGTAGGAATTTACGCCGTGCTTGCGCTCGTAGTGCTTGCGAATGAGGGCATCCTTCAGGCGCGGCACTTCGGGGCGCAGCGTGCAGCTGAGGTAGGCCATGCGGGCCACTTCTTCGAGCACGGCGCTGTTGTACACGGCTTTTTCCACGGTTTTGCCCCAGGTGAAGGGGGCGTGATTGGCCAGCAGCACCATTTCCACTTCGGTGGGCGAGAGGCCGCGGCGCTGAAATTCGTTGAGGATTTGCCAGCCGGTTTGGTGCTCGTAGTCGCCGGCAATCATGGCGTCGTCCATGGGCGGGGCGCAGGGCACGTCGGCGGTGAGGTGGTCGGCGTGGGTGGTGCCCAGGATGGGGATGTCGAGCTGGGCCTGGGCCCAGGCGGTGGCGTAGGTGCTGTGCGTGTGCACTATGCCCCCGATGTGCTCCCAGTGCGAGTAGAGCACGGCGTGGGTTTTGGTGTCGGACGAAGGCCGCTTCTCCCCTTCTATGATGTTGTTGGAGAAGTCGAGAATGACGATGTCCTCGGCCTTCAGCGTGTCGTAGGGCACGCCGCTGGGCTTGATGGCAAACACGCCGGCGGAGCGGTCGACCACGCTGGCGTTGCCGAAGGTGAAGAGCACCAGCCCGAGCTTGGGCAGCTGCATGTTGGCGTCGTAGCACGCCTGTTTTAGGGCTTGGTACTGGCTCATGCGGTGGTGATGGCGGGCGTTTCGGGTTCCATCACCGGCTCGCTCTGACCGGTGGTGGCGGTTTCCACGAACTTGCCGAAGGCTTGGTACTGCTCGTAGCGGGCTTGGTAGTCGGCCACGCGGGCGGGGTTGGGCTCGTAAGATTCGGCAAAGCCGCTGCCCATGGCTTTCTGGGCCGTGAGCACATCCGGATGCACCCCGGCCGCCACGGCGGCGTACATGGCCGCGCCCAACGCCGGCGCCTGCTCCGACACCGCAATTTTGATGGGCCGGTTCAGCACGTCGGCCAAGGTCTGCATCACAAATTGTGACTTCTTGGCCACGCCGCCAATGCCGATGACCTGCTTGATGGCAATGCCCTCCTGCTCGAACCGCTCCACAATTTGCTTGGAGCCGTAGCAGATGGCTTCCACCAGCGCCCGGAAAACCTCGGGGGCGCTCGTGCCCATGGTCAGGTTCATGAGGGCGCCTTTCAGGGCCTGGTTGGCGTCGGGCGTGCGGCGGCCGTTCACCCAGTCCAGGGCCAGCACCTGCGACTCGGCGGGGTCCACGGCCGCGGCGGCTTCGCTGAGCTGCACCAACAAGGTGTCGCTCATTTCCTCGCGCAGGGCGGCTTGCAGCTCCGGCGTCAGCACTTTAGAATGCGGCAACACGTGTTGCAAAGGCCACTCCAGCATCTGGCGGAACCAGGCCAGCAAGTCGCCGAAAGCCGATTGGCCGGCTTCCAGGCCCAGCATGCCCGGAATCACGGAGCCGTCTACCTGCCCGCAGATGCCGGCCACCAGGTGGCTGCCCACTTCGGCGGTCGGCGCCACCACGATGTCGCAGGTGCTGGTGCCCATCACCTTCACCATCGAATAGGCTTCGATTTCGCCCGCCACGGCGCCCGCGTGGGCATCGAAGGAGCCCACGGCCACCACGGTAGCGGTGGTCAGGCCCAGGCGCTGCGCCCATTCTTCGGAGAGGCGGCCGGCTACTTCGTCGGCGGTGTAGGTTTCGGTGAAGAGGCGGTCACGCAGGCCGGCCAGCTTGGGCTCCAGCTGGGTCAGGAATTCTTCGGAAGGCAGGCCGCCCCAGCTCTCGTGCCACATGGCTTTGTGGCCCGCGGCGCAGCGGCTGCGCTTGAAGGTGGCCAGCTCGCCGCCGGTGAGCATCAGGGTCAGCCAGTCGCAGTGCTCCATCCAGGAGTACGCGGCGTCGGCCACCTCGTCGTCGGCGCGCACCACGTGCGTGATTTTTGCCCAAAACCACTCCGAAGAGTAAATGCCGCCCTCAAACTTGGTGTAGTCCTCGCCGCCCCAGGTGCGGGCTTTGTGGTTGATTTCGGCGGCTTCGTCCAGGGCCGTGTGGTCTTTCCAGAGCACGAACATGGCGTTGGGGTTGTCCTCGAAGCCGGGGGTGAGGGCCAGGGCCACG
>DASVTG010000726.1:0-1719 GCA_036387695.1 Hymenobacter sp.
TGGTACGTCTTCTCGGAGTGAGCTTTTACGTCTTCCGGGTAAAAACGCACTTCTTTGAAGCGGCCGTTGCAGTACAATTCGGCTTGGTCGGTGAAGTGCGGGGTGCCGGGCCGGCTGCTCTGGCCGCCCGTCACCACGGAGCGGGCCGAGATGCGCGGGCCGAACTCCACCACTGCCACGAAGCTGTTGCCTACCGCGCCGTAGCGCTTTTTGGTGCCGGGGTAGGCACGCGCCCCAAAAGCTGCTAGCGAGCCCCAGGAAGACGACGTGAAAGCCACGGGCACGCTGGGTTTGCTGTCGTCGTACGTTTCCTGCACCTTGCCCGTCAGGCGCTGGTAGCGGTTGATTTCGCCCCAAGGCATTTTCCAGGTGCCAAAATCGCGGCTGAGGTCGTCCAGGGCCTCGCTGAGGGTGGCCACTTTTTCGGTGGGCGAGGTATTGGCCAAGGCAAACCTGGTGAAGCTGATGTAGTCCTGCTGCGGCTGGGCGGCGGGCACGCGGGCACGGGCCTTGGCCAGCAGCCGCTCGGCCCAGTAGATGGCCACGGCCTGGGCCACTGAGGTTTGGCCATAGTTGTGGTTCCAGGCGCGCAGCACTTCAATGGCTTCCGTAGTGGCGGGAGCAGCGGCTTTCTCGACCGAAGTGGGTTGGTAGGCGGCCAGCAGGGGCGGCAGCATGTCGTCGAAGGCGGTGAGGTGCGGGTCGTTGGCGGCCGCAATCAGCGTGTCGAGCGTGTAGCTGGTCTTGCGGCTCAGCACCCGCACGGCGTTCAGGCCGCGGTAGTTTTCGGCATCGGGCGCCATGTACTTCGGGTACTTGGCCGGGGCCGGGCTGCTGGGGCCCGACACGGTAAATGGCGTGGAATTGCAGTTCTGAATGAAGCCGCTGGCGGGGTTATGTACCTGCACCAGCTCACTCACGCCGTGAAAACCTTTCCATTCGGTGGCCGCGAGGCTGCCGTCCACGGGCTGGCTCCAGTCGAATTTGGGGTCGCGTTTCGGCATGAAGTTGCCGTGCCAGTAGGCCGTGTTGCCCTTGCTGTCGGCAAAAACGGTGTTGTTGGAAGCATTGCCGTTCAGCTTCATCACCTCCTGAAAACCAGCGTAGCCGGTGGCTTTGGTGCGCAGGTACGACTGTTGCAGAGCCGCCAGCGGTTCGTTCATCATGCGCACGGCCACCCATTGCTGGTCCGACTTCTGGCCCACAACAGGGCCGTGGTGGGTGCGGTAGGCCGTGAATTCCTTGCGCAGGATTTTAGTGCCGTCGCGGTAGGGCAACGACACTTTTTGCACCTGCACGGGCCGCAGCTTGCCGGCGTATTTGTAGAAGAATGTGCCGTTCTTTTTCTCGATGGTTTCCAGGTATTCGTCCATCGAGTCGGCTTGGCTGGAGGTGTGCATCCAGCCGCAATTCTCGTTGAAGCCCTGGTACACGAAGAACTGGCCCCAGGTCACGGCGCCGTAGGCGTTCAAGCCCTGCTGGCTCACCATCTGCACTTCGGAGCGGAAGTAGAAGGAGGTGTGCGGGTTGATGAGCAACAAGGCGTGGCCGCTGGCGCTTTTGGCCGGCGCAATGGCAAAACCGTTTGAGCCCATCGGCTCGCGCTCCGTCTTTTCAAAGTCGGTGTTAATCCACGAGCTGGACTTCTTCTGGCCGTAAAAGGCCTTGAGCCGCTCGGTGCTCACCACACTGATGTTGCCGCCGATGCTGCCCTCGCTG
>DASVTG010000727.1:0-5120 GCA_036387695.1 Hymenobacter sp.
GCTGCACGCGAGATGCTTCGGCAAGCTCAGCATGACGGAAGATTTTTCTCGTTTTTCTGATTCAGTACCTGGCCTCTTCCTAAAACAACTTACGCAGCGCCCACAGGCTCCAGAAAATCACCATCAGGCCCACGCCCAGGAACATCCAGCGAACGGGAATGCGGCCGGCCAGCCGGGCGGCAATGGGCGCGGCGGCCACGCCGCCCACAATGAGGCCCGCCACAATTTGCCAGTGCGAGATGCCCAGAATGGAGAAAAACGTGAGCGCGCTGGCAAACGTGACGAAGAATTCCACCAAGCTCACCGTGCCGATGACGTACTGCGGGGTGCGCCCGTTGGCAATGAGCGTACTCGTGACCAACGGCCCCCAGCCGCCGCCGCCAAACGAGTCGAGGAAGCCCCCGGCACCGGCCAGCCAACCGGCATTTTTCACCCGGCGACGCTTGTCGCGCTGGGCGCGCAGGGCCTTGCTGAGAATGCGCAAGCCGAGGAGCAGCAGGTACACCGCCAAAATAGGCTTGACCCAGTTAGCGTACTCCTCGCCAAAATAGCTCAGTATCAACGCGCCGCTCACCGAGCCGAGGATGCCCGGAATCAGCAGCACCCGGAACAGGCGCTTGTTGACGTTGCCGAAGCGGTAGTGTTGGTAGCCTGAGGCGCCGCTGGCAAACATCTCGGCCGTGTGGATGCTGGCGCTCACCGCCACAGGGCTCAGCCCCAACGACATGAGGCTAATGGCCGACACCACGCCGTAGCCCATGCCCAGCAGGCCGTCGATGAGCTGCGCCACAAAGCCCACCACCACAAACAAATAGAAGGTGCCCGAACCCGTAAGCCACGCCCAGGCCTGCGGCCAGGTAACGTAGTAGGAAGCAATGTTGAGCAGAATAAACAGTGCGAAGGTGCCCAGCGCAAACGTGGCCACGCGGCGCCAGTAGGCCGTGGCCGGCGCCTCGTACACGGGCCCGTAGGCCAGCTCGCCGGTGGTGGCGCTCAAGGTGCGTAGGGTGTGCATAAACCCGCTGCGTAAGCGCTGGCGCACCCCGCTTACTTGGTGCAGCAGCGTGTGCATCTCCTGGGGCAGGGTTTCTTCCAGCACGGTGCGCACGCGCTGGCTCACCGTCGGCGACTTGCCATTCACGGAAATGGCCACCTTCAAATCGCCGCGCTGCACCACGGAGGGCAGGAAAAAGTCGCTGATGGCCGGCGCGTCCGACACGTTGACGAGCAGGCGCCGGGCCGTGGCCGCGGCCTGAATGTGCTGGTTGAGGGCGTCGTCGTTGGTGGCGATGAACACAAAATCCTGGTTGTCCAGGTCGTCGTCGGAGTAGGGGCGGGCGTGCAGCTCCACCCGCGGGTGGTGGGCCGCCAGCGCCCGCAGGCCCGGCAGCAGGCGCGGGGCCACCACCCGCACGGCCGTATCGGGGCTGTTGTGCAGGATGGCGGCCAGGTTGGCCAAGCCGCAGTTGCCGCCGCCCACCAGCAACACCCGAAACTGCTCCAGCTTCAGGAACACCGGAAACAGGGCATTGGGCGTGGCTAAAGGCAGCGAAGGGCTGGTCACGACGGAAGCAATGGGGTCAACGGCCATTTATTTATACGCAGGTTTGGCGGCGGGCATACAAGCGGGGAGTGCAGGCCTAAGTTCGCTGAGCGCGAGCAAACTTGGGCCAGTACATCTTTTCACCATGCCAATGCCGGCACCTAGCGCCGTGCCGCCTCCGCCCGCAAATGGGCTTGGCTGCTTGCAAGCGGCACTTGTTTCCAGCGTCGGGCCTGGGCGTGGCCAGCAGACTCGCGCCAAAGTCCGCGGGAAAATGATGCCCGCAATCGTGGCAGCGGTTGCTACTCAAGCTTGAGCACTTCGGAGCCCGCGAGCAGGAAAGCGCCGGTGCCGTACACCTCCCAGCTGTCGGCGGAGAAGTCCCGGCGCGGGTCGGCGCCGATGGGCTGCACCCAGCCCACGCGGCCGTCCGGGCTCACCACTTTGGTGAGGGCCACCCAGGCTTTCTGCACGGCGGGCAGGTAGGTGGCCTTGTCCAGAATGCCGTTGTTGATGCCCCAGGCCATGGCGTAAGTGTCGAAGCCCGAGCCGGAGGTTTCGCCGCCGGGGTAAGCGGCGGGGTCGAGCAGGCTAGAGCGCCACAGCCCGTCGGGCTGCTGCAACTGCACCAGCCGCGCGCTCATTTCCTTGAACAGACCCACGTAGAAAGGCCGCGTGGGGTGGCCCTGGGGCAGTTCCTGCAGCACTTGCACCAGGCCGCCCATCACCCAGCCGTTGCCCCGGCTCCAGAAGATGCGCTGGCCGTTGCTTTCCTTTTTGCCCTCGCCGGCTTCGTTGAGCAGGTAGCTGACATCGCGCGAAAACAGGTGCTCCTGGCGGTTGAACAAGCGCCGGTAGGTTTGCTGGTAGAGCGTGTCGCTCAGGGCCAGGTACTCCGGCTTGTTCTCGATAAGCCCCAGCTTCACCAGCACCGGCGGGCCCATAAACAGCGCGTCGCACCACCACCAGGCAATGCCGTTTTTGCTTACTTCCGGTCCGGGAACGGTCCGAAACTTCTCCACCACCTCCAGGGTCGGCGCTATCATGCGCCGGTCCTTTTTGAGGCGGTACAGGTTGAGGTAGGTCTGGCAGATGGCAATGTCGTCGGCGTGGTCGTAGCGCCGGTCGGGGCGCCACTGGGTGCGCTCCCCCATGGCCATGAGCGAGTCGAGCAATAGCCGCGATTTGGTGGCTTGATAAGCGGCAAAAACGCCGGAGTAGAACGCGCCGTTGGTCCAGTCCGTCACTGGGTGCTTGGGGTGCGCCAGTTGCCAGCGGGCAGCCTTTACCAGCTGTTTTTTAATGAATTTCGGCTTGAAAACGGCCTGGTCGGCAACCGCCACGGCTTGCGCGAGCACAGGTTGGCTCACGGCCAAAACAAGCAAAATGCCGCAGGCAAGCGGGCAAATCAGTCGGTGGAGGAAAGACATGCTAATCGGGGTTGGGAAAAGAAAAGATTGGGTTTGGAGCACGCCGGGGAATTGCCAAAAACTGCGCGGACGCCGAAGGAGCAGGACACGAATGCTTGCCTCCCGGCCACGCTTTCAACTACTGTTTGAGTTAGCCGAAACGGGGGTAGAGACGCAAAATACCCCCGTTTCCAGCGGTCAAAGCACGGCCTCCAACAGCTTCCTGGCAGAACGTTACGGCTGGCCATACGCTTTCACCACTTGGCGCGAAGAGCCCAGGCCGTCGATGCCCAGCTCTACCACGTCGCCGGGCTTCAGGTACATGGGCGGGCTCATGCCCAGGCCCACGCCGGCCGGGGTGCCGGTCGAAATAAGGTCGCCGGGCAGCAGGGTCATGAACTGGCTGAGGTAGGAAATGAGGAAGGGAACCTTGAAAATGAGGTTGGCGGTGGTGCCGTCCTGCATCATCTGGCCGTTCACCGACAGCCACAGGCGCAGGTTGTCCACGTCGCCGATTTCGTCCGGCGTGGCCATGAACGGGCCTACCGGCGCGAAGGTGTCGCAGCCCTTGCCCTTGTCCCAGGTGCCGCTGCGCTCCAGCTGAAACTCGCGCTCCGACACGTCGTTGTGCAGCGCGTAGCCGGCAATGCAAGCGGTGGCTTCCTGCTCGTCCACGTAAGACGCGCGCTTGCCGATGACCACCACCAGCTCCACTTCCCAGTCGGTTTTCACAGAGTTTTTGGGGATGATGAGGTCGTCATTGGGCCCCACGTAGGCCGTGGTCGACTTCATGAACAGCACCGGCTCAGGCGGCGGCGTGGCGCCGGTTTCGCGGGCGTGGTCGGCGTAGTTCAGCCCAATGCACAGCAGCTTGGACGGCCGCGCCACGGGCGGCCCGAGGCGTTCCTGTTCCCCCAGAAGCGTTAGCCGGCCTTCGTTCTCCTGCAAGAACCGGCGCAGGCGCTCCAGCCCATCGGTGGCAAAGAAGGCTTCGTTGTAGTCTTCGCCGAAGCCGGAAACATCGTATTTCTGGTCGTTGAGAATAACGCCGGGCTTTTCCTGGCCGGCTTGGCCGTAGCGAATGAGTTTCATAGGGGAGAAGATGGTGAAGAAAGCAAGCAGAATGCGTCGGCAAGGTCAGCAGGAATGACGCAATTTTGAGACGTCGCCGCGCGTATTCTGGTCGAAATGCTTTCGGCCACGTTACGTTGAAGCAACTCGCGCAGTAGCGCGGCCGTGCCCGGCAGGGACTACAAGGCCCGCGCTACTTCCCGCCCAAAACCACGCTGAAATGATGGATTCTCAAAGCCAATTAGGCAAGGAAAAGCAACTCGCTGCCGCGGCGGCCGTGCGCTGGGTGCGCGACGGCATGCTCGTCGGATTAGGCACCGGCAGCACGGCTGCGCCCTTCATCACCATGCTGGGCGAGGCCGTGAAGCAGGGGCTGCGGGTGCAAGGCACCGCCACGTCGCTTGCCAGCGAAGCCTTGGCGCGCGAGGTCGGCATTCCCCTCGTAGAGCCCCGGCGCGGCCTGCGCTTCGACCTGACCGTGGACGGCGCCGACGAGCTAGACCCGCAGCTTCGGTTAATCAAAGGCGGCGGCGGCGCCTTGCTCCGGGAAAAAATTATCGCCACCGCCTCCAACTACCTGCTCATCATCGCCGATGCCACCAAAGCGGTGCCGCAGCTGGGCCGCTTCCCTCTGCCCTTGGAAGTGGTGCCGTTCGCGTTGCCCTGGGTGCTGGACGCCGTCGAGGCCTTGGGTGGCGCGCCCGTGCTGCGCATGGACAAGAACAACCCCACAAAGCCGGCGCATTCTGACCAGAACAACTTGCTCGTGGACTGTCATTTCAACGTATTGCCGGACCCCGAAGAACTGGCTGCGCAACTCCAAATCATTCCCGGCTTGGTAGAGCACGGCTTATTTCTTGGTTTGGCCAGCGCTGCCGTGGTCGCCCGGGGTGAGGAAGCGCTGGTGCTGCGGGCCGGAGCCGCGCCGGTGGCAGCCGCAGGGTTTGCGGACCTGCCCTGATTTGCGCTTGCCCGGCCATGATTCTGCCCGAAATACAGGCCGTCATGCCGAGCGCCGCCGAGGCATCTCGCTCGAATCGTTGAACCGCAGGTCAGCGCAGCTAACGATTGAATTACTGCCCCACGCGAGATGCCTC
>DASVTG010000728.1:0-16286 GCA_036387695.1 Hymenobacter sp.
AAAGGCATGCCGTAAGCCGGCCGTTGCCGCCCCGCGGCCGCACAGAAATGGGCTCCGGGCGAACGCCACAAAAAGAGGCCGTGAAAACTCACGGCCTCTTTTTTGTGGCAACCAGGCAAGAGACTGCTTAAGCACTCGTGCATCGCTAACCTTATGCTTCGGCCCCGCCGGTCCGCCCGCCCTAGGCGGTCCGACCGGTCGCCGGGAGGGCAAGACGTTGTTGTTTCAATCGGCTGGACGTCTAGGCCGGCTCTCATCCAAGCCACTGCTGCGGGGCCACTTAATCCTGCAGGATGAGCTTGCTGGTTTTGCTTTGCTTGCCGGATACCAGGCGCACCATGTACAGGCCCGCCGCCAAACGGCCGCGGCTGAACTCGTGGGCCAGGGCCTCGCCGGCTTCTCCGCTGCCTTCGGCCACCACGGCCACCAAGGCGCCCTGCATGTTCATCACCTCCAGGCGGTAAGCGCCGCGGTGCGTGAGGGTGAAGCCGAGGGTGGTGCGGGCATTGGAGGGGTTGGGCGAAACCGTGAGCTGCAAGTTGTCCTTGGCAGACTCGTCGCCGGCCAGCGAAGCCGGCGCAGTCGGCTGGTCGCAGGAGCCCACCACGTCGCCGTGGGCCAGGTGGTCGGCCACGCCGGCGGTGCCGATGCACAGCTCCTTGCCGTTGTGGCACACCAGCACCTTGTCGTTCTTGTTGCCGCAGCGCACGTCGACGACGTTGATGGTGACCGTGGCCGTGCGCGTGCACAAAGCCGGGTTAACCGCCGTCACGGTGAAGGAGTAGGTGCCGGCTGCCGTGGGCGTGAACACGGGGTTGGCAACGGTGGGGTTGCTCAGGCCCGTGGCGGGCGACCAGGCATAGGCGAAAGTGGGGTCGCCGCTGGCGGTTAGGGTCACGCTTTGGGCGCCGTAGCCAAGGTAAATGGTCTTGGCCGCCGCTCCGGGGAAGCCGGCGTTGGCCGGCGACACGGCGATGGTGGGCGCCGAGCAGGCGTACACGGGCGGCAGGTCGAAGCTTTCCACCTGGTCGGTGCGGCTGGTGCTCAGGCCCTGTGTGGCACTGAAGCCAAGGCCGCGACGGGCAAATACGCGCCAGATGAGTTCCTGGTTGGCCCCGTCGTAGTCGGCCAGGTCGGCCGCCAGTATGGCGTTGCGGGCGTCCACGAAGCCGGGGCTGCACACCTGCAGTTTCAGGCCGTCCATCACCAGCTGCATGGCGATGTTGTTGCCGCCTTTGCCGCGGTAGAGGTCGGCGTTGTAGCCGTATTTGTCCACCAGGGCCCAGTTCAGGTCCCAAATCATGGTGGCCCACACAAAGCCGATGCCGTGGGGCTGCGAGATGGCCGCCGTGTTGTTGGTGGCCGCGTAGGTGAAGTTGTTCACCGCAAAATCGGTGCTGTAGGGGGCCGGACGGATGCCCCGGCCCGTGGTGGGCTGGCCCGAGGCGTAGGTGCCGATGCCGCGCACCTTGGCGCCAGTGTCGCCGGGCTTGGTGGTCATCATCAGCCCGAACCAGTCGCTCCAGCCTTCGCCGGCCTGCTCGGCGTTGCCCAGGCAGCTCACGTTGTTGGGGCCGCCCGTGAGGCGGTTCGAAATGCCGTGGCCGTACTCGTGGGCAATGATGCCGTTGTCGAAGTCGCCGTCGATTTCGGGGCCGGAGCCGTCGTTCTTCAGCGCCACGGTCACTTCCGTTTGCGCGTTCAGCAAACCGCGGATGGTTTGGCCGTCGGCCTGGCTAATCATCACCGCCGGAATGACGATGGCGGGCAGCGGGCTGAGGGGCGTGCCGCCCATCACAATGGGCGCCCCGGGCGCGTTGTTGATGACCACCACGGCAATGGCGCCCGCCTTCTGGGCGTTCTGCACCTTGTCGGCAAAGCCGCAGTTGCCGCGGTACACCACCGCAATGTTGCCGCTGATGGCCGCGGCGTTCGTGAAGTCGGCGCAGCCTTCCTCGGGCACGCCGGGCAGGGCCGGGGGCACGGTGGGGGGCGGCGTGGTTTGGGCCAGCACCAGCTTGCCGGCCACCGGCACGGGCGTGAGCTTGCGGCTGAAAGCGCCTTCCACGGCGGGGTAGCTGCCCGCCACGCCGGCCGGGGCCGTCACGCGAAACAGGTTGCGGTCGGGAATGCCGGCCCACAGGTACATCTGCATGCGGGGGCGCTGCCCGTCGCGCGGCGTCGAGAAGTTGGCGTTGTTGCGGGTGGCCACGATGTTGCGGCTGTCCTGGGCTTCGGCGCGCACGTCGTCGCCGCCCAGGCCGCCCTTGCCGAAGTTGTCCACCTGGAAGCTGCCCCAGTCCTCGGTCAGGCCGTACTGGTACCACATGTCGTGCATGAGGTTGTTCCAGTAGAACAGGTTGGTGAGGGCCGCGTCGCGGTAGGTCACCGGCTGCCGGGTGAAGTCCGCGGGAAAGTCGAACAGCAGCGCAGGGCCCCCGTCGGGGCTGTAGTTGAGGGCGCCGCTGTTGTTGTTGCTGGGGTCCTCGTAGGCGTGCACGTTGTTGCCGCGCGTGATGGTGTAGTTGATGCCGGCCGCCGTGTGCCAGCCGCTGGGCGACGCCTTGGCGTCGGCCGCGGTGCTGCTCACCAGCACGCGGGGGCCGTGGCTGGGGCTTTCCGTCACCAGCGGCAGCACCCGGTAGGCGTTGGCAGTGGGGTCGGCGAGGGCGGCGGCAAAGTTGAACGACCGGGACGCGGCCACGGCGCGGCCGTGGGCGGCGTGCAGGGCCGTGCCTTCGGGCCCGTCGTTGTCGAACTCGCAGTGCGCCACCAGGTTGTTTTTGTCGAGGAAGGCGCCGGTGGCCGCGTCCACGCGCACGTCCCAATAGTTCTGGGCGTCCAGCTCGTAGATGGTCACCTCCCAGGCCAGGCGCAGGCTGCCGTCGGGCATGGGCTGGTACACCAGCTTGGCCGGAATGGGCTCGAGCGAGATGCCGGCGGGCGAAAACACCGTTTCGCCGTCTTTGCCGCCCGACTGCTTCTGCACCGCCAGCGACTGCTTCATCGTCAGGCCCAGGTGCCGGGCCGCCGCGGCCACCGCCGCCTGGGCCGTGAGCGTGGCGCCTTTGCTGGCCGCCACCCGGCGGCTGGCGTCCTTCTCAAACCGGTCGCCCAGGTTCAGCACCTTGCCGTCCCGGGTCAGGTTCACGTTGCTGATGGCGTTGTGAATTTCGATGCCGTTGAAGGTCTGTTGCAAAAAGAGGTGCCGGACGCCGTTGTTCTGCGACACTGCCTGGCTGCTGAGTTCCAGGTTGGCAATGTCGGCGTCGGTGAGCCGCAGGGCCTGCTTGTTGCTGCGCAGGTGGTCGAGGGCCGCTTGCGGCACCGCTTTGCGGGCGGGCAGCGGTTTGTTTTGGCTATGGGAAGCAATGCTTCCCAGTAGTAGACTGGCCGTTAGGCCCAGGCGAGCCAACGTAGGTAAGGGTTTTGTCGTTGTTTTCAGGTAGAGTGAATGTTGAACGTGTGCTAAAGTAGGATGGCCTGCAAGCAACTTCATCATATCTTCATCTGAATTGCTAAAAATCACATAATCTTGTTAAAAATTATAAATAATGATAATGAAATACTCAATTCGTTAACATGCTCGCATTTTTAGGGCTTGGGCGAGGTTCTGAAGAAGACACTTAGCGCTTCCGCCGCACCGGGCGCGGCTCAAGGCTCTGACTCGCATTTATTTCGCCTAGAGCGGCTTCGGGGTCGGTCGCGCTACTGCTCACTCCCTCCGAAACCGCCATAAGCACCACTTAAGTCCAGGCATTTTCAATCCTGGCACTGTGCTTGTGCTGAATCGGGAATTAACCGTTGTGTTTATGCTTGCGAACAACACCTTTTTACGAGAACTGCGCACCGAACTAAGCCAGGTGGCCGGCGACCCCATTTGCCAGGCCTGGGCGGTTCATCACCTCGGCGCCGCGCTGGAAGCGGCCCGCCCTTTTGGGCCCGTGCGGGCCGCTGCGCGCCCGCGGCCCACGGCCGAAGCCGCCACCCTGACCCTGGAGTTTGCCGACGGCACCCGCCTGCAGGTGTCGAGCCGCTGCCCGCAGCCCGGCGCTCCGTGCCTGATGCTCTCGCTGTCCCGCAACGGCCGGCCCGAATACGCCCGCGCCGTGGAGCACCGGCAGTTGCGGGACAGCATTGCCCTGGCCCTGCAAGCCGTGGCTTAGCAGGCCGACGCTTCGCCGCCGGTGATTTGCGCACGGAGCACCCGCCGGCCCGCCAGTTACTTTAAATCTCCGCAGTGGAGTGGGCCAAATTCACGGCCGGGCACGGCGCGCCAAGCGGCGTTGCAAAGAAGCTGCCCGATGCCAAATCAGTCAGGGCCAGAAACCCGCGATGGCGCGCACCTGAAGCCAACAAACCAAGCTTCTGGCAGCCGAATGAGCCGAGTGGGTTTCGCTGCGCTTAGGGGAAGATGCCCAGGGACTGGTAGCTGACGCCGACTTTCTCAATGGCCGCATAAAAGGCCGCCGTGCGCAGGTCCTGGATGCCTTTGACCTGGTGCATCACCTCCCTTATCTCGTGGTAGGCGACTATCATCGTGTCTTCCAGGCCCGAGCGGACGAGACTGATTTCGTCGGCGCCGCGCACAATCAGCTCCCGCTCCTGCGCGCTGATGGTCTTGCCCGTGGTTTGCTCAATGGTGGTGACCAGGCGCTTGAGCGAGGCTTCTTCGGCCCGCTTGCCCATGCGGCCGAAGCGGACGTTGGAGAGGTTTTTCAGCCATTCAAAATACGACACCGTCACGCCGCCCGCGTTCAGGTACAGGTCGGGCAGCACCACGATGCCGCGCTGCAGCAATATCTTTTCGGCGGCCTGCGTAACGGGCCCGTTGGCGCCCTCGGCAATGATTTTGGCCTGGATGCGGGCCGCGTTGCCCTCGTGAATCTGGTTTTCCAGCGCGGCGGGCAGCAGCACGTCGCATTCGTATTCCAGGAGCAAGGCCGTGTCGGTCAGGTTTTCCGCGCCGGGGTAGTGGAGGATGGAGCCGCTCTCGGTGCGGTGTTTGACCACGGCGTCCACGTCCAGGCCGTCGGCGTTGTAGATGCCGCCTTCGCGCTCGGCAATGCCGGTTATCAGGGCGCCGGCTTCCTGGCAGAAGTGCGCCGCGTGGTAGCCCACGTTGCCCAGCCCCTGCACAATGATGCGCTTGCCCGCAATGCCGCGGCTCAGCCCCAGCGGCTGGAGCAGGTCGGCGTCGTCCAGCAGCTCGCGTAGGCCGAAGAACACGCCCAGGCCGGTGGCTTCGGTGCGGCCGCGGATGCCGCCCTGGCCCACCGGCTTGCCCGTGACGCAGCCCAGGGCGCTGGTGTCGCCGAATTTGAAGGTGAGGTAGGTGTCGGCTATCCAGGCCATTTCGCGGCCGCTGGTGCCGTAGTCCGGGGCCGGCACGTCCACGCCCGGCCCGATGAGGTTTTTCTTAATCAGCTCGCTGGCGTAGCGCCGCGTGACGCGCTCCAGCGTTTGCACGGAGCTGGTGCGCGGGTTGATTTTTACCCCGCCTTTGGCCCCGCCGAAGGGCACGTCCACCAGGGCGCACTTGAAGGTCATGAGCGTGGCCAGGGCCTTCACCTCGTCTTCGTCGACGTGGATGCTGTAGCGGATGCCGCCCTTGCTGGGCAGCTTGTGGTGGCTGTGCTGCACCCGGATGCCTTCAAAGACCTGCACGTGGCCGTCGACTTCCACGGGGAAACTGACCTTGTAAACGCTGTTGCACACCTTGATTTGCTCCAGGATTCCCGGGTCTAATTTGGAAAAGCGGGCGGCTTGGTCGTAAAACTGCAGCACGCTGTCGTAGAAATCCTTCCCCTGCATTGGCTGACTCATGGACACGAGTTGAAGTGGATGTATCCGTAAGCTAACGGGCATCGGAGAGAACGGTTGCCCCGGCCTTGGGCGGCCCGGCGGCCTCCCGAAGCCAGTGGCTGCCGGGAGTGCCCACTACTTCCGCCAACGCCCGCGGGTGCGTAGGGCCGGAGGAGCTTGTTTTGCCACGGCGCCCAACGCGGCAGCGGGCGTCGCCGGGGCACGAGGCCGAAGCCCACGCGCCAATCCGCGAACCGCCGTTGCGGCCCCGGGCCTTGGCTGAGCGTCAGCACCTGCGAATGGGGTGTTGAGCTCGCCGGCGCTGACGGCTCCCTATGCCAACGACCCCGACCAGAAGAAAGAAGTGGCCTTCGCCCTGGACCCCTCGCGGCGGTTTGACATTCGGCTGTTTGAGGACGAGGGCAAGGCCATGGGGTGGCTGCGTCCCGTGGCCGGCTAGGTAGGGGCTCGGCCCCGCGCCACCGCGGCCAGTTCCTGCTGTAGAGGCCCTACTTCCCGTTGGCCATGGGCGCGGGCATGGTGTAGCGCTCGCCCCGGGAGAGCAGGTGCATGCGCAGGTCCCGGATGGAAAAAACCTCGCCCGGCCTGACTTGCGGCAGGGTGTTGCCGGTGCACGTCAGCCCGTCAACCACCACCACCACGCCGTTGCCGAGCACCTCCAGCTCGCGGCCTGCGGTGACGAGCACAGCGGTGTCTTCTTCGAGGCCGATGCCGAGGCAGCCGGGGTTGGCCGCAATTATCTGGGCCATGCGCACGATGCGGCCCCGGGTGACAAAGTGGGTGTCGATGGCGGTGTCGGGCAGCAGCTGCAGGCCGGCGGAAAGGTGGATTTCGTCTTTGCGAAAGCCGGCGTCGTTGCGGCCCTGGTAAATCATGGCCGTGGACATGGCCGCCGCGCCGGCGCTGGTGCCCGCAATCACGAAAGGCTCCTGCCGGTAGCGCTCGCGCAGGCGCAGCAGAAACTCGGTGCCGCCCAGCAGGGCCGTGAGGCGGAGCTGGTCGCCGCCGGTAAACAGCACGCCGCTGGCGCGGTCGAGCAGGGCCAGCGTGTCGGGGTGGTTGGCCTGCTCGCGGCTCTGCACGTCCAGCACTTCGACGTGCTTAATGCCCAGGCTGGTGAACAATTCCACGTATTCCTCGGCCGCCTCCGCGGGCTCTTCCGACGCCGTGGGAATGACGAGGACGGTATTTTTGGTGGCCAGCTCATCAACGAAGCGCTGGAGAATGAAATCGGGGGCTCGCTCGGGGGCGTCGCGTTTTTCGGGAACCCGGCGCTGCTCGTGGCCGCCAATGAGCAGCAGGCAGCCTTTGGGATGATGGGTGCGGGAGGGCATGTAAGGGAAGAGGGTAATGAAACCGGAATTCGGGGAAACACCGCCCCGGCCGCTGCTTTCCGCAGAGCAGGGCCGGGGGCGGTGCACCAGGTGGTTGAAAGCGCTACGGGTGGCGCAATGGCTACAGGCCGGGACGCCCAAACTCCAGGGGCCGGGGCGCCTGGAAGCTGGGGTTGGGCTGGTGCAGGTAGTCGTGGCCTGCTTCCCCGAGCCGCCCGCTAAACGAGCCGTAGGCCGCGGTGTTGCGCCGGGTTTTCTTTACGATTTTCGGGTCGGCCTGCAAAGCCGGGCGGGTGGGATGAGGGGTAGTGTTCATGGCTCGGAAAGGACGGTGGAGGGCGCCGCCGACTTGCAGCCGACGGAGGTAGCTTTTAAACGCCATTCTTCCAGAATCAGCTAACCACAAACGGCCCTCCAGCCCAATTTACGTACTTGCAGCACGGGGCTCCCGTAGAAGTACGCAGACCGGCTGCGATTAATTCCGAACCCAAAGAGCCCCTGCCGCCTGGCACTTTGCCAGCCCGCAGGGGCTCTAAGAAGCGGTTCGGTTGCCATTCGGTTAACTTAAACCGCTTCCGGCCACAGCGCCGCACGCCGGGCCTACTGGTCCGCCCAAACGCTCACGAAGGGCTCTTCCTCTTCGACGCGGTAGGCCCGCCGAAAGACGTTGGTGTTGGATTCGATGGCGATGTTGCCCTGGGGGTCCAGGGCGATGATGCCGCGGTCGCCCTGCAGCTTGTCGGCGTACATCTCCACGGCTTCGCGGGCGGCTTTGCTGATGGAGAGCTTCTTGTATTTGCGCAGCGCGTACACCTCGTGGGCGCAGGCGGCCAGCATGATGATTTCGCCGTCGCCGGTGCAGGAGGCGGCGCACACCTCGTTGTTGGCGTAGGAGCCGCCGCCGTAGATGCAGCTGTCGCCCACGCGGCCCCGCAGCTTGCCCTCGATGCCGCCGGTGGAAGTGGCCACGGCCAGGTTGCCGTGCTGGTCGAGGGCCACGGCGCCCACGGTGTCGTGCCCGGCTGGCTGCTTGGCGTCCTGCAGGATTTGCAGCCATTCCTCGCGCTGCTCGTCGGTTTTGAAGTAGCTCGGGTCCTGCAGCGTCAGGCCCTGGGCCAGGGCAAACTCGTGGGCCCCGTCGGCGGTGAGGAAGGTGTGCTTGCACTTCTCCATCACGAGGCGGGCCAGGTGCACGGGGTTTTTGACGAGCCGCAGGCCGCTCACCGCCCCGCCGCGCAGGGTGAAGCCGTCCATGATGGACGACTCCGTTTCCACGTCGCCGTTGAGGGTGAACATGCCCCCGCGGCCGGCGTTGAACAGCTCGTTGTCTTCCATGCTCATCACCGACGCCTCCACGGCGTCGAGCGCCGTGCCGCCCCGGTTCAGGATTTCCCACCCGGCCTGCAAGGCAGCCGCCAGGCCGGCTTTGAGCTTGGCTTCTTTTTCGGGGGTGATGGTGGCCGGGTCGGCAGTGACCGCGCCCCCGTGAATGACCAGGACGTATTTTCCCATGTTCGTAAGTAAGAGGTGATGATAGCAGCTTCTACTGCGAGACGGGAAAAGGGTTAGGTCGAGCTTAGCGCGGTTCGGGAGTCAGCAGCGCGAACTACAGAGTCCCTGCCGGGCACGGTCGCGCTACTGCCCATGCCGGTGCAGCGGGCAATAGCCAGGCTGACTGTTAGGGCATTGCGCAACGACCCGGCCGGCGTACCTTGCCCGTCCTTCTTTCCCGGCTTTCCGCTGAAATTCCCCATGAAAACCTCTGCCGAATCCGCTTCCCTGGAAGCGCAAATCGAAGCCCTGCGCGAAGAAAACCAGCAGCTGCGCGCCGGCCGGGCCGTGGCGCAGGCGCACCAGGCCGAATCCGAGGAGGAGGAGCGCCGCCAGGCCCGGTTCCGGACGGTGTTCGAAAACTCGCCGTTCGGGCAGAAAATCATCACGCCCGACCTCACCATTCAGCAAGCCAACCGGGCGGTGGTGGACATGCTGGGCTGCGCGAGCGAGGACGACTTGGTGGGCCACAAAATCCAGGAGTTTGCCCACCCCGACTACCGGGCCGACTGGACTTTTCTGCAGGAGCGGCTGTGGGCCCACAAGCTGCCGCACTTCACGCTGGAAACCTGCCTGGTGCGCTGCGACGGCTCCTCGTTCTGGTGCCAGGTCACGTCCATACGGTTTCCGGACGGGGAGCGGGAGCTGGGCTACACCCAGCTGGAAGACATCAGCGACCGCCGGACCCTGGAGCTGTCCTTGAAGCGGCTCTACGACGCGCAGGAAACCATTCTGCACCTCGTCACGCACGACATCAAAACGCCCATTGCCCACATTCAACTGCTGGCCGACCTGCTGCAGCGCCAGGCCCACGCGCCGGGAAAACCGGCGGCCTGCGGCCACGCGGAAGACACCACGCGCTACCTGGCCCTCATCCACCAGGCCTGCGCCGAAGCCAACAAGCTGCTGCGGGACGTGCTGTTTCTGGGGTCGCTGGACGCCAACCATCTGAAAAAGCAGGCCATCGACCTCAACGCCTTCCTGGAGCAGCGGTTGGAGCCCCACCGGCTGCAGGCCCACGCCAAAGACCTGGCGCTAACGCTGGACCTGCCCGCGCAGGTGGTGCACGCCAACCTCAACGCCGACGTTTTTGGGCGGGTGGTGGACAACCTGGTGACCAACGCCCTGAAGTTTACCCCGGCCGGGGGCCAGGTCACCGTGGGGCTGCAGGAGCCGGCGGGCCGGGTGCTGCTGACCGTGCGCGACACCGGCATTGGCATTCCGCAAGCGCTGCAAGCTGAGCTGTTCGAGAAGTTCAGTCCGTCGGCGCGGGCCGGCGTGGCGGGCGAGCCGAGCACGGGCCTGGGGTTGTTCATCACCAAGCAAATTGTGCAGCTGCACCGCGGCAAGCTGTGGGTGGAAAGCCAGGAAGGCGCCGGGGCGTGCTTTTTCGTGGAGCTGCGCTGAGCAGGCCGGGGCGAAGCAGCCGCACCAAACGCCGCGCTCCGCAGCTGCCTTATGGGCGAATAGCCTTGTTTTTGGCCCGCTGTTCGGCTCGGTAAACTGATTTTGCGTAGGCACTTGTCTCACCTTTTTTCATGCATTCCATGGCAGCACATAAGAACGGGGCGACCCGCAGACACCACCGCGACATCGTGGTCATCGGCGCCTCGTCGGGCGGCATCATGGCGCTGCTCGACTTGGTAAAAACCTTGCCGGCTGATTTTCCGGCGCCCATTTTTGTGGTGCAGCACGTGGCCGCCGATTCCCATAGCATCCTGCCCGAGCTGCTCAGCCGCGAATCGGCGCTGAAGGCGAAGCACCCGCGGCACGGCGAAACCGCGGAGCCCGGCGTCATTTACGTGGCCCCGCCCGACCACCACCTGTTGGTGGAAAACGACAAGGTGCTCGTGACGCGGGGCCCCAAGGAAAACCGGTTCCGGCCCAGCATCGACGCCTTGTTTCGCTCGGCTGCCTACAGCTACGGCCCCCGCGTCATCGGGGTGGTGCTCACCGGCTACCTCGACGACGGCACCTCCGGGCTGTGGACGGTGCAGCGCCTCGGCGGCCTCGCCATCGTGCAGGACCCGCGGGATGCCGTGTCCCCGGCCATGCCCCAAAACGCCCTGCAATACGTGGACGCCGACCACGTGGTGCCGGTGGCCGAGCTGGGCGCCTTGCTGGCCCGGCTTACCGCCGAGCCGGCGCCGGGCCGGCCGCACGTCGGAAAGGAGGAACTGGACCTGCTCGAAATTGAGCTCACCATTGCCCGGCAAGACAACGCCTTCGAACTGGGCATCATCGACCAGGGGCAGCTGACGGCTTTTACCTGCCCCGACTGCCACGGCGCCCTGACCCAGCTCGTGCAGGGCCAGCTGATTCGGTACCGCTGCCACACTGGGCACGCTTACACCCTCAACGCCCTGATGTCGGAGGTGTCCGCTTCGGTGGAAAGCATGCTCTACCAGACCATGCGCGGGCTGGAAGAAGCCAAAATGCTGCTGCACAAGCTGGGCGAGCATTTTGAAGAAGACCAGCCCGCCGTGGCGAAAATCTTCTTTCGCAAATCCAAGTTGACCGGCGAACAGGCGCGGGTGGTGCACGACTCCATCATGCAGCACGAGGCCCTCAGCGGCGACCTGCAGTACCGCAACAGGCAAGAAAAGTAAGGTGTGGCCCGCAGGGCCCTTGCAGCTGCTTACCGGCGCGGCCAACGGTGCCGGCAAGCAGGACCTTGGCCGGGCCCACCCCACGTCACCACGGCCAAGGGGGACCAAAGAGTGGTACCTTTCCTACTCACCCACTTCTCCGCCGTGTCTGCATTCGCTACATTATTCAAGGAACAGGCGGAAGCCAGCGCCCACGTGCAATTTGTGTACGACGTGGCCGCTGGCCGCGTCGTTTTCATCAACCCGGCGTACGAACAGGTGCTGCACGGCTCGTGCAGCCGCGTAAACGAGGAGCTGCCCGGCCTGCTGGACCGCCTGCATCCCGACGACCGGGCGTACCTGGCGCAGTGCTGGCAGCTGTGGGTGCGGGGCCAGCTAACGGACGAGGTGGAGGTGCGGCTGCTTGTGCCCAACGAGCCGGAGCAATGGTTTTGCCTCACGCCCTTTCGCCAGCAAAACGGCCCGGAGCCTGGCTTGGTGGCCGGCACCCTGCGCGACATCAGCGCAAGCAAGCGCCACCAACAGAACGCCGACGCGTTCAACACGCGCAAGAACGCCGCCCTCGAAATCCTGTCGCACGACTTGTCCGGCGCCTTTGCCCTGGTGCAGCAAATAGGAACGTACCTGAGCGAAGAAGTGCAGGCCCCGGCCGACAGCCACGTACACAAGCTGTTGCAGGTGCTGGAAACCACCAGCCGCAGCAGCCTCAAGATGATTCGCGACCTGGTCGCCATCGAATTCCTGAGTTCGGCCAACACGGACCTCAAACGCGACCGGGTGGAAGTGGGGGCCGTGCTGCGCGAACCGCTGGAACAGTTACAGCGCGGGCAGTCCCTGTTGGGCCACCGGTTCGAGTATTCGTTGCCCAGCGAGCCGGTGTACGCCCATCTGGACGTGAACAAGTTCACGCAGGTGCTGACCAACTTGGTCAGCAACGCCTTCAAGTTTACGCCCGACGGCGGACGGGTGGACGTGGCGGTGGTCGCCTGCCCGGGCTGCGTGCGGGTGCAGGTGCGCGACACGGGCATTGGCATTCCGGCGGCGCTGCAGCCGGTGCTTTTCGAACGCTTCACCACGGCCCGGCGGCCGGGCCTGCGGGGCGAGCCCACTACCGGCCTGGGGCTGATGCTGTGCAAAACCATTGTGGAGTGGCACAAAGGCACGCTTGCGGTGGAAAGTGCCGAGGAAAAAGGCAGCACGTTCACCGTAGAAATTCCGCAAGCGTAGGCCCGTTGGCTAGCAGAGCCAGCGGTCTGCCCGGTGCGGTTTGGCTGGCGCCCGGCCCCGCGGGCAAATAATTTTTGCAAAAAACAACCACACAGAAAAAGCTCGTCATGCTGAGCTGGTCGAAGCATCTCTACCGCAATAGTAAATGATACTGCACGCGAGATGCTTCGACCAGCTCAGCATGACGGGCCCTTTGGGGTTATTATTTCAGCCCCACGATACCTCGGCGCAAGTGCTCAATTGGTGGCGGCGGAGTGGCCGAAATGCTCTTGCAGCAGCTGGGTGATTTTGTCGCGGGTGAGGGGCTTGGTGAGGTAGCCGTCGATGGGCAGGTCCTGCATCAGGGCCACGTCTCTGGGGTTGAGGGAGGTGGTGAGCATGATGATGACCACGGCCGGGTTTTCGGTGGGCGGGCGCTGGGCGTACGCTTGCAGGAACTCGAAGCCGTTCATGCGCGGCATTTTCATGTCGAGCAGAATCAGGGCCGGGCAGGTGGGCGAGGCCGCCGCCGCACAGTGGGTGTGCAGCAGGTCGAGGGCTTCCTGGCCATTGCCGGCCACCAGCACCGTGTCGGTGACGGCCATGCGCTGCAGCAGGGCCTGGTTGAGGAAGTTGGTGGTGTCGTCGTCGTCGACGAGCAGCGTGCACGAAATGGCAGACATGGCGTAAGGAAAGGAGGGAAACGGGGAAAGATTAGGCGGCAGCGGGGGCCGCGGCGTGGGGCAGGTGCACGAAGAAGGTGGTGCCGGCGCCGAGCCGGGAGTGCACCTCGATGCGGCCCCCGGCGTTCTCCACCATGCGCTTGACCATGTACAGGCCAATGCCCGAGCCGTCGACATGGTCGTGGAAGCGCTGGAACATGGCGAAGAGCCGGGGCAGGTGCGCCGGGGCGATGCCCAGGCCGTTGTCGTGCACTTCGAGCACGGTATGGTCCGGGCGCACGTGGGCCCGCACGTCCACGCGGGGCGCGCGGTCGGGCGAGTGGTATTTCACGGCGTTGCTGAGCAGGTTGTACACCACCGAGCGCAGGTTTTTCTCGGAGAACTGCACGGGCGGCAGGGCGGTCACGTCCACCACGAGCTTGGCGCCGGTTTCCTGCAGCAAGGGCGCCAGGTCCTGGCGCACGTCCTCCACCACGGCGGCCAGGTTGACGGAGGCCGAGGCGGGCGCGTGCTCTTTCTGCAGCTTGCTCACGTCGGTGAGGTGGTTGATGGTGCGCTTGAAGCGCTCCACGGCGTCGAGCATGCGCGTGAGCGTGGGTCCTACGTGCGCCCCCTGGGTAACGGCCGCCGGCAGCTCCTCCTGCAGCAGGTAAAGCAAACCCTCGATGTTGCTGATGGGGGCTTTCAGGTCGTGGCTGGCCGTGTAAATGAAGTTATCCAGGTCCACGTTGGTGCGCGTGAGCTGCTCGTTGGCGGCCGAGAGGTCTTCCGCCAGCGCCTGGGCCTCGTCGCGCGAGGTGCGCAGCTCCTCCGTCAGGCGCTGCAGGGCCAGCTCGGCCAGCTTCTGCTCGTGCACATCCACCACCGCGCCCACCATGCCGTCGTAGGCGCCGGCCGCGCCGAAGCGGGGCCGGCCCTGGTCGGTCACCCACCGGTACCCGCCGTCGCGCTGCCGCAGCCGAAACAAGTAGTTGAACGGCTCGCGGCGGGCATTGGCTTCCAGAAAGGCGGCGCCGGCCCCGGCCGCGTCGTCGGGGTGCACGGCGTCGGTCCAGCCCAGGCCCAGGCCCTCGGTTTGGGTTTGGCCGGTGGTGGCGTACCAGCGCGCGTTCAGGTAGGTGCACTCGCCCGCGGGGTTGGTCACCCACAGCGTGCCGGGCACGTTGTCGGCCAGCAGGCGGAACGAGGTTTCCCGGGCTTCCACCACGCGCCGGGCCTGCACCTGGTCGGTGACTTCGTGGGCAAAGACAAGCACGCCGTCCACCGCGCCGTGGGCGGTGCGGCGGGCCTGGTAAGTGAAGGTCCAGTAGATTTCTTCCAGGGGGCCGCCGTCGTGGCGGGCCAGCCGCAGGGGCAGTTCCTGGGCCACGAAGGTTTCGCCCGTTCGGTACACCTCCCGCAAGTCCTGGAGCAGGGGAATGCCGGCCATCTCGGGCAGGGCGTCCAGCAGGGGCTTGCCGAGCAGCGTGCGGCCCGGGAAAATGCGCTGGTAGGCCAGGTTGACGAGCTGATAGACCAGCGCGGGCCCGTCGAGGATGACGATGGGGGCCGGCGCCTCCATGAACAGGTTGTGCAGCTGCTGGCGCTCGGCTTCGCGCTGCTGGCGGGCCAGCACCTGCTCGGCCACGTTGTAGGCGAAGGTGGAAATGCCCACAATCTTCCGGTTTTCGCGGATGGCCTGGTAGGTGAACGTGAAGTACATCTGACGGGGCGGCCCCTCGGGCTGGGCAATGAGCAGCGGCAGCTCCTCCCCGTAATAGGTTTCGCCGGTCTGGTAGACCTGGTCGAGCAGGGCAATCACGCCGCTCTCCACGGTTTCGGGCAACGCCTCGGCCACGGTTCGGCCCAGCAGTTCCCGGCCGGGGAAAAAGGCCTCGTACGCTGGGTTGGCGTACTCGTAGCGGTGGTCCGGGCCGCGCTGGATGCAGATGGCGGCCGGGGTTTCGTGGAACACCTGGTAGAGCAGGGCCCGCTCCTCGGCCTGGCGTTTGGCGGCGGCCAGCAGGTCGGCTTGCAGGGCCAACGCGGCCTCCGTGCGCTCGGTCACGCGGGCTTCCAGCTCCCGGTTGAGCTGCTCCAGCTGCCGGCGGGCCGTCACCTGTTCGGTCACGTCCACCGCCAGGTCGTAAATGCCCAGGAGCTGCCCTTCCGCGTCGTACACCGGTTGGTAGGCAAAGTTGAAATAGCGGGTGGTCAGCTGTCCGTGCTGCTGCAGCTGGGCGGGCACCTCGGTGCCAATAAATGGAGTACCGGTGCGGCCTACCTCGTCGAGCAATTCCGTGAAGCCCTGCCCGCGCAACTCGGGGACGGCTTCCAGCAGCGGGCGGTTCAGCACCTGCTCGGCGGGGCGGCCGAACATTTCGCAGATGCGGTTGTTGGCGAGCGTCACCCGGTAGTGCTCGCCCTGGAACAGGCCGATGCCGACGGGCGCCTGCGTTACAATGGCTTTGAGCAAGACCCGTTCCTGCTCGGCTTCGGCCAGCAGCGCACGCTCGCGGGCTTGGCTTTCGCGCAGCGCCATTTCCACCGGCGAGCGGGGCTGGTCGGCCGTGTCGGTGAAGCTCACCAGCAGGCCGTCGCCGGCGCGGCGGGCGGCCAGGCGGTAGTAGTTGTTGTAGCCGTCGGCCTGGTAGTTGACGTTGTGTTCGCGCGGCTCGCCGCTGACGAAAGCATCGACGTGGAACTGGAACGTGCCGTGCTCGATGCTGTGCGGCCACTGCTGGTTGTGCGTCACGGCGGGCACTTCCGGCATGCGCATCATGCGCTGGGCGGCCGGGTTGAGGTATTCGAACGTGAAATCGACCACCTCTCCCGCGCCGGCCGGGTCGTAGATGGGCGTGTAAAAGATGATGCCGGTGAGCGAGACAGCAAGCAGCTCCCGAACCAGAACGGAGTCGGGGGCAATGGCAGCAGCGGCGGAAGGAAGCATGAGCAAACGCAGCGAGGTGTGGCAACCAAAACCAGGAGCGACCAAGGCGCACAACAGTTGGCAGGCAGTTGCAGGGGCAAACGGGCCGCGCGGGTCAGGGTTGCCGGCCGGCGCTGGGAAGGGAGGGGCGCCGGCCGGCCGCGTCAGG
>DASVTG010000729.1:0-5099 GCA_036387695.1 Hymenobacter sp.
GTCCTGCTCCGCGTCGCTCAGCGTGGGAAAAAGTGGAATGCTGAGGCAATGGGCGTAGTATTCTTCCACCAGGGGAAAGTCGCCGGCGCGCCAGCCCAAGCCTTCGTAGTAAGGCATGCGGTGGACGGGGATGTAATGCACCTGCGTGAAAATTTGCTTGGTTTTCAGAAAGTCGTACAAGCCTTTGCGGTCGGCCACTTCAATGACGTAGAGGTGGTAGGCGTGGCCGGGGCGGCCGGGCGCCAGCACCTGCACGCCCGGCGTTTCGGCAAAGGCGGCATCGTAGCGCGCGGCCAGCTGGCGGCGGCGGGTCAGGCCTTCGTCGGCGCGGGCGAGCTGGCTCAGGCCTAGCGCGCAGTTGAAATCGGGCAGGCGATAGTTGTAGCCCAGCTCCTGCATTTCCATGTACCAGCCGCCGTCGGGCTCGCGCTGCAGGTCGGTCGGGTCGCGGGTGATGCCGTGGGTGCGCAGCCGCAGCAGGCGGTGAAACAGGCGTTCGTTGTTGGTGGTAATCATGCCCCCTTCGCCGGTGGCGATGTGCTTCACGGGATGGAAGCTGAAGATGGCCAGGTCGGCAAAGTTGCCGTTGCCGCAGCGCTGCTCCCGGCCCTGCGAGTCGATGAAAAAGCCGCCGGGTGCGTGGCAGGAATCCTCAATAATCCACAGGCCAAACTCGTTGGCGAGTTGGCGAACCGCTTCCAAATCCACGGCCAACCCGGCAAAATCAACCGGAATCAGGCCCGTGAAATTGCCCTTGGGATGGGCCTCCAGCAAGGCCCGCACCTTGGCCAAATCAATAAGGCCGGTGCTCGGGTCGATATCGGCAAAGTAGATTTCGCCGCCGCAGTAACGCACGCAGTTGGCCGACGCCGAGAACGTCAGGGGCGTGGTGATGACGCGCTGGCCGGCCTGCACATCCAGCGCCAGCGCACACAGGTGCAGCGCGGCGGTGCCGTTGCTCACGGCCACGGCGTAAGTGGCGCCCACGTAGGCCGCAAATTGCTTCTCAAACTCGGCCACGGTGGGGCCCTGGGTCAGGTAATCGGCCTGTAAAGCCGCCGTCACGGCCGCGATGTCGGCGGCGGTGATGTGCTGGCGGCCGTACGGCAGGGGGCGGGTGGGTTGGAAAGCGGTTTCAGACATGGGACGCAAGCTTAGGCTGCGAAATCAGCATCGACGTGCAGCCGGATTTCGTCCCGAATCTGCTCCGCATTGAGCCATTCCTCGTTGTTGGCCGAGTCGTATTGGAAGCCCAGGGGCACGCGCTTGCCGTGGAAATGCTGCACGAACTTCTCCACGTCCCAGGTGGGCATCGAGGGCAGGATGACGTAGTAGCGGTCCAATTCGACGGTGCTCAGGGCGTCGGTTTCGGTAATCATGGCTTCGTGCAGCTTTTCGCCGGGCCGGATGCCCACGACTTTTTGCTCACACTCCGGGCCAATGGCGCGGGCCACTTCCGTGATTTTGTAGCTCGGGATTTTGGGTACGAAAATCTCGCCACCCCAGGCGTGTTCCAGCGCATAAAGCACCAGGTCAACGCCTTGCTCCAGCGAGATGTTGAAGCGGGTCATGTCGGGGTGGGTGATGGGCAGCACGCCGGTGTGGCGCTGCTGCAAAAAGAATGGCACCACCGAACCGCGCGAGCCAATTACGTTGCCGTAGCGCACCACCGAAAAGCGCAGGTCGCGCGCGCCCTTCATGTTGTTGGCGGCCACAAACAGCTTGTCGGAGCACAGCTTGGTGGCGCCGTACAGGTTGATGGGAGCGGCGGCCTTGTCGGTGCTCAGGGCCACCACTTCCTTCACGCCGCAGTCCAGGGCGGCGTTGATGACGTTCTCGGCCCCGAAGATGTTGGTTTTGATGCACTCCATCGGGTTGTACTCGGCGGCCGGCACTTGCTTGAGGGCCGCGGCGTGAATCACGATGTCGATGCCTTCGCAGGCCCGGTGCAGGCGTTCGCCATCGCGCACGTCGCCAATGAAATAGCGAATGGCGGGGTATTTGGCCGGGCTGAACTCCTGGCTCATCTCATACTGCTTCAGCTCATCGCGCGAGAACACCACGAGGCGTTTTACCTGCGGGAATTTTTCAAAAACGGTGCGCACGAACTGCTTGCCGAACGAGCCGGTGCCCCCCGTGACGAGGATGGATTTGTGGTTGAGGTCGAGAGCCATGAAAAAGAATAAGCCGAAACGGAACTGCAAAAGTAGTTTGTAAGAATGTAGCGTGGACGCTGCGAGTCCGCGCCTACTCCTGCGCCTGAGCCACCCGGCGCGGACTCGCGGAGTCCACGCAACAATTCCGACCTTTGGCCGGCGGAGCACCTGCCGCGTTGCGAATGCTGTTCAACTCCCTGCACTTTCTGGTCTTTTTCCCGGTCGTGGTCGGGCTTTATTTCGGGCTGCCGCCGCGGTGGCGCGGGCCGCTGCTGCTGCTGGCCAGCTACTATTTCTACATGAGCTGGCGGGCGGCGTACGCCCTGCTGCTGCTCGCCACCACGGTCATCGACTACTACAGCGGCTACCGCATGAGCCAGCTGCCCACCAAGCGCGAGCGGCGGCCCTATCTCTACCTCAGCCTGGTCAGCAACCTGGGCACGCTGTTCGTGTTCAAGTACTTCAACTTCTTTCGCGACGCCGTGGGGCAACTGGCTGGGGCGCTGCACCTGCCGCACGGGGCCGGCCCCGTGGTGGAGCTGCTGCTACCAGTAGGCGTGTCGTTCTACACGTTTCAGTCGGTGGGTTACATCGTCGACGTGTACCAGGGCCGGCTGGAAGGCGAGCGGAATTTCGGGCGGTTTGCGCTGTTCGTGGCCTTCTTTCCGCAGTTGGTGGCGGGGCCCATCGAGCGCGGCGGGCACATGCTGCCGCAGTTTCAGCGGCTGCACGCCTTCGATTACCAGCGCGTAGTGAGCGGCTTGCGCCTGCTGGCCTGGGGCTTGTTCAAGAAGGTGGTGGTGGCCGACCGGCTGGCCTTGCTCGTGAACCCCGTGTTCAACAACCCCCGGCAGCACCCCGAGGGGCCCATCCTGCTGCTGGCCACGCTGGCTTTCACGTTTCAGATTTACGGCGACTTTTCAGGCTATACCGACATGGCCCGGGGCGCCGCCCGGGTGCTGGGGTTCGACTTCAACCTCAACTTCCGGCAGCCGTATTTGTCGGCTTCGGTACCCGAATTCTGGCGGCGCTGGCACATCTCGCTTTCCAGCTGGTTCCGCGACTACGTGTATATCCCTTTGGGTGGCAGCCGGGTAGCGCCCGCCCGCGCCTACGGCAACTTGCTGGCCGTGTTCCTCATCAGCGGCCTGTGGCACGGCGCCAACTGGACGTTTCTGGTCTGGGGCGGGCTGCACGGCGTGTACCTTGTGCTAAGCACTTGGGCCAAACCAGTGCGCGAGCGTCTGGCGCAGCTCACCGGCTTGGCCGCGAGGCCGGGCTTACGGCACGGGGTGGGCGTGGCGGTCACGTTTGGGCTCGTTGCCTACGCTTGGATATTCTTCCGTGCCAACACTTTAAGTGATGCCATGTACATCAGCCAGCACTTGCTGAGCGGGTGGGAGGGGCTGAGCAGCCGGCAGTTGGGTACGCTCATGCTCGATTTTTCGCAGCACTACCGACCCGAATTGGCGATGGCATTTTTGGCTGTACTGGCGATGCTCGTAGTTGAATATTTTGGCCGCAACCGCAGCCTGCAAGCCTGGGTGGTGGCCCAGCCGTTCGGGGTGCGGTGGGCGAGTTATGCGGGCCTGGTTTTGCTCATCCTCTATTTGGGCGTGTTCAACAGCACCTCTTTCATCTATTTTCAATTTTGAAACGTCCCGAGCTAGCTGCGGTTTCCAAGCTGCTGGGGCGGCTGTTGCTGCTGGCCGGGACGGCGCTGGTTGGGGCGCTGGCACTGGGGCCGGTGGTGCTCAACGGCCGGGTCGATGCCTTCTACGGCCGCTTCACCACCCCGCCGGCGGGCTCTTTGGTGTTGGGGACGTCGCGGGCGGCGCAGGGCATTCGGCCGGCGGTGCTGGCGGCGCGGCTGGGCGGTCGGTTTGAGGAGCCACTGCTGAATTATGCCTTCACGCTCACGCATTCGCCCTACGGCCCGGCCTATTTGCGCAGCATCCAGCGCAAGCTGCGGCCCGGGGTGAAAAACGGCTTATTCATCCTGGCCGTTGACCCGTGGTCTTTGTCGCTAAGCGGGCCCGAAGGAGTGTACCCGGAGGACAATTCCTTTATCGGCCAGCTCAACCAGGTCAGCCAGAACCCCAACCTGGGCTACCTCACGCAGTACCAAACCAAGCCGCTCTACCGCCTGCTGCTCGATTACGCCACGGCCACCGAACGCCTCCACCCCGACGGCTGGCTGGAAGTCAACATCGGCACCGACAGCGCCCAGGTCCGCGCCCGCACCGCCCGCAAGCTGCAGGACTACCGGCGCCTGGCCGCCAGTCAGCACCTTTCGCCGGGCCGCTTAGCGGCTTTGCGCCAAACCATTGGGGCGCTACAACTGCACGGCCGGGTGTGCCTGGTGCGCCTGCCCATAGGAGCGTCCCTGCTGAAATTGGAGCGAACCTACCAGCCGCGCTTCGACCAGCAAATGCGTCAACTTGCCGCTGCTGCTGCCGTGCCCTACCTGGATTACAGCGCTGCCCCTTACGCCACCACCGACGGCAACCACTTGCAAAAAGCTGCCAGTGCCACGTTTACCGAGCAGTTGGCCAAGGACATAGCCCGGTTGGATTCGGTAACAACCAGTCGCCGGCCATAAGCAGCCTGTGCCCCAGGTCCTACTCTGTGACCAGCTTAGCCAACTCCCCCGCCAGCCCGCGGCGGGAGTAGCGGGAATGGCTCACGGCCGGCAAATCCAGGTTGGGGTTGAGGCGCCACTGGGCTATCAGGGCCTCCAGGGTTTGGCGCATCAGCGCCGCATCTTGGTAGGGCAGGGCCTGGCCGGCGCTGCATTCCTGTAATAGGTTGTCGGCGTCCGAGCCGGCCGGGCCCACGCACAGGATGGGCTTGTTGGCCGCCAGGTATTCGAACACTTTGCCGGGCAGAATGCCGAAGTTGCGCGGTACGTCCGGAATGGCCATGAGCAGGACCGAAGCACTG
>DASVTG010000730.1:0-5520 GCA_036387695.1 Hymenobacter sp.
GCCCGTCTCCGGCCACTGGCTGTGCCGGTTCACGCCCTTGAGGACGACGCGCCGGCCGTTCACGTAGATGCCGTCCTGGGGGCGCAGCTCCATGGTGCGAAAGCCGAAGCGCTGCTTCACGCGGTGCACCGCGCCGTTGGCGGCCGTCAGGGTCAGCACCAGGTCGTAGAGCTTGGGCGCCTCTGGATTCCAGGCCTGCACGCCGCTGAGCTGGGTCCGCAGGGTGGCTTTCTCCTGCCCTGCTCCCACTTTCACGGCGAAGGACTTGCCGACCAGCTTGCCGCTCAGCTCCTGCACCTGGGCCGTAACGGTGTGGGCGGCGGTGGCGTTCACGGGGAATACGTCCACGCTCAGCGTGCCGTTGGCCCGGGCGTTCACCGCCAGCCGGTCGAGGTAGGCGGCGGGCACAATTTCCAAGTACACGGGCCGGAAAATGCCGCCAAACAGCCAGAAATCGGCTTTGCGCTCGGCCCGGTTCACGGAGGCATTGGCCGACTGCTTGCTCACCTTCACTTCCAGCAGGTTGTCGGCGCCGGCGGGTTTCAGCAGCTTCGTGATGTCGTACTTGAAGCGGTAGAAGCCGCCCTGGTGCACGGGGCCAGCCAGCTGCCCGTTCACCTTCACCTCGGTGTCGGTCATCGAGCCGTCGAACACCAGGAACACGTGCCGGCCGGGCCGAGCCGCGGGCACTTGAAACGAGTGCTTGTAGAGGCCTTGCTCGTCGGGGTTTTTCTCGTCGCGGTAGTAGTTGTAAGTGCCAAAGCCCTGCTGCTCCCAGTTGGAGGGCACGGCTATCTTGTCCCACTTCCCGCTTTTCTGGCCTTTGGTGCAGTAAAAGTCCCACTCCACGGTGTGCTCACTGTCGGTACCGGAGAGGTACTGCACGACGGTGGATTGCGCCCAGGCCCGCGCACCCGGCAGGCACAGCATGGCCCCCAGAAGTAGTACGAAGCAGGTTTTCTTGAGCAACATGGGCAAGGTTATTTCTTGTTTTTGCGTATAGGCTTGGTAATGAAGCTTGTTCAAGTAGTGCTCTCGAACGTCCTGCTGATTAATTCATGGTGTTTTACAGACAAAAACTGGCTCCCCCTACTCCATCTTCACCGTGACGGCGCTGCCCGAGTAAGCCACGGTTTTGGCCGGGGCCGCGTCGGGGTTGAAGGCCGTGGGCCGGTCCTTGCTCACCCACACCACCCGGAAAGTGCGTTGCGTGGGCATGCCGGCAAACGTGCCCTTGCGCTCGCCAATGGTCAGGGTTTTGGTGCGCTCGTCGTAGGTGGTGGGGATGGTGGCGAAGGCGCCTTTTTCGTAGTTGTAGTTCACGCCTTCGTCCTCGTAGAGCGAAAACTGCGCGTCGCGGCCGGTGTAGACGTAGAGCGTAATCGGGTCGGCGGGCTTCTCGGCGGTGTACTGAATCTCGGGGCCCACGGGAACGATGGAGCCCTCGCGCACGAACAGCGGCATGCGCTCCAGCGGCGCCTCCACGGCCAGCTTCTGCCCGCCGGCCTGGTACTTGCCGGAGTAGAAGTCGAACCAGCCGGTGGCAGCGGGCAGGTACACCTCGCGGGAACGGGCCTTGTAGTCGGTCACGGGCGCCACCAGCAGGCTGGGGCCGAACAGGAACTCGTCGCCCACGTTGCGCACCGCCGGGTCGGCGCCAAAGTCCATCACCAGGCCGCGCATGATGGTGGAATTCTGGTGGTGGGCCTGCCCGGCCAGCGCGTAGATGTAAGGCATCAGCCGGTAGCGCAGCTTGTTGTAGTATAGCATGCTCTCATAGGCGGGGTGCCCGGCCGGGGCGATGTTGAACACCTCGCGGAACGGAAACTGCCCGTGCGAGCGGAACAGCGGGCAGAACGCCCCGTACTGGTACCAGCGGGTTTGCAGCTCGCGCCACTCTTCCTGGTCCTTGGCCGCCATTTGGGGGCGCTCGTAGCGGCGCTCCACGGCAAAGCCGCCGATGTCGGTGGTCCAGTACGGAATGCCCGACATGGAAAAGTTGAGGCCGGCCGGAATCTGGTTCTTAAAATCCTCCCAGCGGGCGCCAATGTCGCCGCTCCAAATGGCGGCCGCGTAGCGCTGCGAGCCCGCGTAGCCCGAGCGGGTGAGCAGGAACACGCGCTGGTCGGGCGCGGTCTGGCGCTGGCCCTCATAAATGCCCTTGGCGTTTTGCAGCGGGAAGGCGTTGAAGTACTGCGTGGACGAGCCCAGGAAGGTGGGGTTCATCAACTCCTTGCGGGTCTGCACGTTGGAGTTGGAGTAAATGTCGGGCTCCGAAGCGTCCATCCACCAGGCGTCCACGCCTTTGGTGAAGAGCTTGGTGTTCATCAGGTTCCAGAAGTCGGCCCGGGCCTTGGGGTTGAAGGCGTCGTAGAACGTGGACGTGTAGCCCGGCGCAATCCAGTCCTTGGTGCGGTTGGCGATGTTGCGCGGGTAGAGGTAGCCCTTGGCCTTGAAGTCCTTGTACACCGGGATGCCCTCGTAAATCTTGGCCCACACCGAAATCATGAAGTGCAGGTTGTCGCGCTCGTGCAGGGTCTTAATCATCCCGGCGGGGTCGGCAAAACGGGTGGGGTCGAACTCCTGGCTGCCCCACTCGGCGGGCTTCCAGTAGGACCAGTCCAGCACGATGTTGTCGATGGGAATGCGGCGCTTGCGGAACTCGGCGGCCACGTCCAGCATCTCCTGCTGGGTTTTGTAGCGCTCGCGGCTCTGCCAAAAGCCCAACGACCATTTGGGCATGATGGGCGCGGGCCCCGTCAGCTGCCGGTAGCCGCCGATGACTTCATCGGCCGAGTTGCCGGCCACGAAGTAGTAGTTCAAATCGGGCCCGGCCTCGGAGCGGAAGCCGTACTCTTGCTGCGCCTGCGCCGAGAGCGGACTCAGCCACCGCAGGCCCAGGTACGACTCGCTGCCGTCCGGGTCCCACTCCAGTTTCAGGGAATACTTGCGGCCTTTTTCCATGGCCAGGGCCACCACCGACGTGCCGGGGTTCCAGGCCTGCCGCCACTTGTCCACCACCAGCTTGCCGTCGAGGTAGAGCTTGGCGTAGCCGGCATTTTTCAGCAAAAAATGGTGCAATCCCGGCGTGGCCGACTCGATGGCGCCCTCCCAGGTGGCCACCGTTTGCCCGAGCTTAACGGTGGCGGGGAAGTTCTTCATGTCCTCCAGGTACTCGTAGTTCAGCGCCGACTCCGGACGCTGCACCAGCACCACTTCGGGGTTGGTCTTCGAAGCGTAGGTGGCCGTGAGCCAGCCCGGGGCGCCGTCCTTGGCGTAGAGTTTCAGCGTGCTCAGGGGCTGGTACTCGCGGGTGTCGCCCACCCTCGTGATGGAGTAGTTGTCCCAGAGGATGCCGTAGTTTTTGTTCGACAGCAGGAAGGGCACCGCCACGTCGGTGTTGTTCTGGGCCAGCTCCACCTGCTGGCCTTTGTAGTTCATGGTGCCGTTCTGGTGCTGGCCCAGTCCGTAAAGCCCTTCGTCGGCCGGCGACTCAAACGTTTGCGCGATTTCGTACAGCGGCTGCCCGTCGGCCACGGTGGGCGTGAACAGCTTGCCGCCGTGCTTGCGCTCCTGCAAAATGGTCTTCCCTTGCCGGTCGGCAAAGGTGATTTCGCCCGTGCTGAGCGAAACCTTGGCCGTCAGGGCCCCGGTGCTGAGCAGGCCCTGGCCTTTTTTCTCCCGGTACTGCCACCTGGTGCCCGAAACCGTTTGCGGGACCACCATCAGGCTGGGCAGGCTGGACACCGTGTCGAGCGGGCTGGCCTGCACGTGAATAATTTTGTCCGACACCACTTGCAGGCGCACGGTGCGGGGCGCCTGCGGGCCGGCGGCCGGCAGGTGAATGGTAACGCCGTTGGCCTGCTTCTCCACGCTGGCTTTTTGGGCGCGGGCCCCAAAAGCGGCAGAAAGGCAAACGAAGCCGAGCAGGGAAAGACGGCTGGGACGGGGTAAGTGTAACATCGAGGGGTTAGGAGGTAAAACTGTATTCTTGAGGATGTAGCACAGGCTCTGCGAGTCCGCGCGTGGTGGAACGTTCTATCACGCGCGGACTCGCAGGGTCCCTGCCGGGCACGGCCGCGCTACAAGGTCACGTTGCCCGTGAGGCGGATGTCGCGCGAGGAGCTGCCCACCAGCACGTCAAACTTGCCGGGCTCCAGCACCCACTGCTTTTTGGCTTCGTCGTAGTATTGGAAAGCGTTGGTGTTCAGGGCCACGGTCACGGTTTTGGTTTCGCCGGGCTTGAGGGCCACCTTCTGGAAGCCTTTCAGCTCCTTCTCCGGGCGCTTCACCGAGGCTTGCTGGTCGTGCACGTACACCTGCACCACTTCGGCGCCCGCGGTTTTGCCGGAGTTGGTCAGCGTGAGCTTCACGGTGGCGCTTTGGCGGCCGGGCGTCACGCTCAGCTTGTCGTACTTGAAAGTGGTGTAGCTCAGGCCGTGGCCGAAGGCAAACTGCGGGGCCACCTTGTAGGTGTCGTAGTAGCGGTAGCCCACGAAGATGTCTTCCTTGTAAGTCTGTTTCAGCTCGTTGCCGGGGGTGCTGGGGTACTCGCCCAGCTTGTGGGCCGGGGAGTCTTCCAGCTTCACGGGGAAGGTGAAGGGCAGCTTGCCCGAGGGGTTCACGTCGCCGAACAGGATGCGGGCCAGCGCGTTGCCGCCTTCCATGCCGGGGTACCAGGCTTCAAGAATGCCTTTGGCCTGGCCGGCCCAGGCCGACACGTCAATGGGCCCGCCGCCCATCAGCACCACCACCGTGTTGGGGTTGGCTTTCAGCACGGCCTGCACCAGCTCGTCCTGCCCAAAGGGCATCTTCATGTCGGGCTTGTCGATGCCTTCGGCGTCGTAGGCGTTGTCGCTCCACTTGGTGTAGTCGTAGCCGTGGAACGAGCCGCCCACGAAAACCACCACGTCGGCGGCTTTGGCCGCGGCCACGGCCTCGGCCATCAGCGCCGGGTCGGCTTTTTGGTCGCGGGCAATTTTGTAGCCGGGCGCATACGCCACGGTGGCCGTGGTACCCAGCGCGTTTTTAATGCCTTGCAGGGCCGTGATTTCGTACTTGGGCTTGACCTGGGCGCTGCCGCCGCCGGCGCCGGTTTCGCGCGTGGCGTTGGCCCCGATGACGGCCACGGTTTTCACCGTCTTCTTGAGCGGCAGGAAGTTGCCGTCGTTTTTCAGCAGCACAATGCCTTCTTCGGCCACTTTGCGGGCGGTGGCCTGGTGTTCGGGCGTGTTGTAGGCGCCGGGCTGGCGCTTGGCGCCTTCCATCATGTTGGTTGCGTACATCACGCGGAGGATGCGGCGCACTTTGTCGTCAATCACCGGCACCAGCGTGGGGTCTTTCTTCGCCGCTTCGAGGGCGGCATCGGCCAGGTAAAACCGGTCGTACACGTTTTTGATGGGCGCCAGCGGCAGCGTGCTTGCGCTGGCCGACTGGTCCACGGTGCCGCGGCTCAGCACCAGGTCGGTGCCCATTTCCAGGTCGGTGCCGTTGCGCAGGGCGTCCATGGTGTTGTGCACC
>DASVTG010000731.1:0-6748 GCA_036387695.1 Hymenobacter sp.
CGAGATAACGCCGGCCTGGGCGCTGGCAATGTCCTTCTGAATGTTGATTTGCGCCAGTTCCACCGCCTTGTCCTTGTCGAGGCGCAACTTAAATTCTTCGTGGTCTTTGCCCACGCCGTCCAGCTTTTTCATGGCGTCGGCCTTGGCTTCGATGCCCTTGGCTTCCACCGCGAAGCGCTGCTCGTTCACCGTCACTTCGGCCAGGCCACGCTTCTGGTCGGCGTCGGCCTTGGCTTCAATGACGCTGGCTTCGGCCAAGCCTTTTTCAAGGTTGACCTTGGCGGCTACCACGCCGAGCTTCTCGTCGGCTTCGGCCTGGGCCGTGGCGCGTACCTGGATGGATTGCGCTTCGGCGGAGGCCATGAGCTGCATGACGTTGGCTTCCGACTCGCCCTCTTTCTGGCGGGCGGCGGCTTTGGCCTGCATCACCTGGGCTTCGGCCAGGCCCACGGCGCTGGCTTTGCTGGCTTCCGCCTCGGCCATGATGCGGATGGCTTGCGAACGGTGCTCTGAGGAAGCTTTCTCGGCTTCGGCGTCAATCAGCGACTGCTTGGCGCGGAATTCGGCGCCCTGCTTCTCCATGTCGGCGTTGCCCACGAAGGTGATGGTGGCTTGCTCGGTTTCCTGCTTGGCCTTGGTGATGGCCACCAGCTTTTCGCGGTCGGCTTGGGCTTGGGCACGGGTGTCTTTGATGCGTTCCTCTTCGATTACCGTGGCTTTTTCCACCGTAATGCGCTCACGGATAATTCCCTGAATATTCTTGCGCTCTTCTTCCAGGGCCTTTTCTTTTTCAATTTGGGCCAGGGCCACAATGCGTTCCCGCTCGTTGATTTCCAGGGAACGGGCCTGCTCCACGCGCTCGGTTTCCACGGCGTCGGTGCGCTGCTTGTTGCGCTCGGCCACCAGGATTTGCCGGTCGCGGTTTTGCTCGGAAATCTTGATTTCCTCGTCGGCCGTGATGCGGGCCTTCTCGCCCTTCATGCGCTCTTCCTGACGCACTTTCTCGGTTTCGGCCGCTTCCCGGGCCTTGATGTTGGCGATTTCGCGGTACTGCTTTTCCTGGTTTTCGGCCAGCTGTTTTTCGAGCTGCAGAATGGTTTCCTGCGCCTCCACGTCCTGCTTCTTGATGGTCTTCTGCTGGTCGCGCTGAATCTGGTTGGCCTGAATCTTCTGCTCCGAGGTCAGGGCAATGATTTTCTTGATGCCTTCCGCATCCAGAATGTTGTCCTGATTAAGGGAGTGCAGCGGAGTTTGCTCCAGATAGTCGATGGCGCAGTCGTCGAGCACGTAGCCGTTCAGGTCCGTGCCGATGATGCGCAGGATTTCCTGTTTGAACTGCTCGCGGGAATTGTAGAGCTCGATGAAATCGAACTGCTTGCCCACCGTTTTCAGCGCTTCCGAAAACTTGGCGTCGAACAAACTTTCCAGCGCAATCGGGTCCGAAGCCCGGCTGGTACCGATGCTCTGCGCGACGTTCACCACATCGTCGTGGGTTTTGTTGACGCGCACAAAAAAGTTCACTTTCACGTCGGCGCGCATGTTGTCTTTGCACACCAGGCCTTCGGGGCCGGAGCGGGCAATGACAATGGCTTTAAGTTTGATGTCCATCACCTCCAGCTTGTGGAGAATGGGCACCACGATGATGCCTGAGAAGGACACCTTGGCGTCGCCCATGCCGGTGCGCAACAGGGCTTCGCCCTGCACGGCTTTCTTGTACATCTTGGCGAGGACCGCCAAAAAGCCAAGGAGAAACAGGCCGATAATAATCAGGACGGCCCAGGAGAGAGAAGCTAACATGAGGGTAGGTGTGTTGGAATATGAAGGGTGATTTTGGAGTTGAGTAATCTATTGCGCACTACCGCGCGCTGTAAGGCTCGATTAAGTAGCACTTGCGTGCTGCATCAAAGTCAATGACCAGCGCCGTTTCACCTTTGGCCAGTGGTGCACCGGTACTCCGCACGTTCAGCATGAGCGGCGCCCCGTCGATGCGAACCGCGGCTTGGCCCAGGTGGTCGGCGGTGGCGGGCAGCAGCACGGTGCAGACTTTGCCAATGACCACGGCGCCGGCGTCGTGGTCTTTTTCAAGGGCCGTGAACAGCTTCACGAAGGGGAGCGTCAGGAATTTGGCCACGAACAGGCTGCCGATGAACAGCGGCAGCAAAAAGGCCAGCCCCAGCAGCAGCGAAGTATTGCCCGTGTAATAATTAACCAGAATGCTGCCAACCCACAGCGGCAGAAACACGAAGCTGAGGAATATCATCAGCGGGATGCGGCCCAGGTTGAAGAAGGCCAATGCGCCATTCAGCCAGCCAGTGCCAATGCCGTCGTGCGGCGCGTGGCTGTCGTAGTGAAAGTGGCCGTGGTCGTCGATGCTCAGGTCCACGGTCTTCATGTCGAGCAAGCCCACAATGACCGTGAGCCAGTAAAGCAGCACGAAAACCAACAGGCCCGTGGCCACCAAATTGGGCGGCGAAATGGCAGCTTGTAAAAGTTCAGTCATGGGCAGGCGATGGGCAGCTTAAAGGTAGGGAAAATGTTGATATACCGTTGGCGCCCCGCTCCATTTTGCTATTCAGTGAAGCCAAGTTTGGACTTGAGGGCTTTTAATTCTTCGGCTGCTTTACCCGGGCTGTTTGAAGCCAGTGCTTTGTCAATCTCGGCATCTATGCTCTTGCCCGCCTGCGCGATTTCGCCGTAGGATTCGGCCAAGGCTTCCTGCACGGCAATCTTCTCCTTCATGCGCTCCAGTAAAGCCACCGTGCCGGAAGAGTCGAGCTGGGCCATCTGCTTGTTGATGGCAATGGTGGCCGTGCTCACCGTCACGCGAGCTTTAAGGGTCTTCAACTCATTTTCCCACTGGCTGATGGTGGACTTGAGCGTGGCCACGTTCTGGTCCATTTGGGCGGCCGAGTGCTCAAACTTCTCTTGGTCGGTGGCGGCGCGGGCGGCCTGGGTTTCGTTCTCGGCTTTCTTGAGGAGAGCTTCGCTGGCCAGGCGGTCGGCCTCGGCGGCATCCATGTCGCCCCGGTGGGCGCGCTGGAGCAGAAGTACGGCTTTGTTTTCGTACTCGGCGGCTTTGGTGCGGAAGCCCTCGCCCTCGTTGCGGGCCCGGATGGCCATGGCCTTTACTTCGGCCAGGCCGTGCAGGCTTTTGTCGAGGTCCTGGCGCAGGTCGCGCAGGCCCTGTTCGGTCATTTTAATGGGGTCTTCAAGCTGATTGACGGCGGCGTGGGCCTCCGACTGGCCAATTTTGAAAAGGCGATTCAGGATGTTCATGGCGATGAAAGGTTAAGCGGTGAGGGGCTTGGAAAACTGAATCAACTCTTCCGAAAACTCGCTGAGTAACAGGCCAAGGGAGTTGACGCAGGCTTCGAGTTCGGGCAAGTCGAGCGTTTCGATTTGCAGGGTGTCACGGAAGATGAGCTTGCGGCCGGTGTCGTCGAGGGCAAAGGCGCCGTGGATGATGTCGCGGTTCTTTTGCAGCAGGCGCTGGTACACCTCTAGTGAGGGAGCGGGCAGTTCGAGCAGGTATTGCTCCAGAATCAGCAGCGGGTCGCCGCAGCCGATGACGAGGTTCTTGATGGCCAGCTCCGGCCTGTCGACGACAAACACGTTTTCCTGTTCATCGGCGTGGCAGATGTCGAAGCCCAGCTCCAGCAAGTAGCCTTTGATGGTAGCGAAGTAAGGATGGGTCATGCAGTGAAATTAAAAAGTAAAGAACTGCTCAAAAAAGTAGCGAGTGTAGGGAGGGCTTCGCTGGAGTTGTGGTAGATTTACGACGCAATGATAAGCAAAGTTTTGAATATGCTCATATTTTGAGCGAAATAATGTTTTGGTAACATGTCCTTCGTTGGTAAGAATATCCGTAAGCTGCGAACCGTTAAAAAGCTGAGCCAGGCAGCTTTTGCCGAATTATTTGGCTTGGCCCGGCCTAGCGTGGGCGCCTATGAAGAGGGGCGTTCGGAGCCAAAAATGGAAACGCTCATTCAGATTGCTCAGCATTTTGGCTTGTCGGTGGACTTGCTACTTACAAAAGAGTTGACGGTAAATGAGCTTTACCATTTCGATATTTTCAAGGAGCAGCTCCAGCAACCGCCCGCCACGCCTGCACCAATAGTCAAAGCGGAGCGCCAGCAAAACGTGACGCCTTTGGTGTACCGAAATCGGGCGCTGGAATACATCGTGCACCACCACGACCCCGCCTTTGTGGATGCCTTGCCCTGGCTGCAACTGCCGCACCAGTTGGTGGGGCCCACGCGGGCTTTTGAGGTATCCGGGGCCGACATGCTGCTGCACCGCCAGGGCCTGCGCCACCAGGACATTGTGCTGTGCAGCCGCGTGGATAAAGCCAAGCCGCGCCTGAAAACCGGCAACGTATACGTCTTCGTTACTCAGAGCAAGGTCCTCATTCGGCGCTTGGATGAGCGTACTGAAGGCGACCAAGTGCTCAAGCTACGCGCCGACAACCCCGACTACGGCAGCCAGGAACTTGACCTAACGCAAGCGCTGGAAATATGGGAAGTTCGCGGCGTGTTCACTACGCATTTGCGGGCCCCTGCTTTGCTAGACGAGCGAGTAGCTGAGTTGGAGCGCAAAGTAGAAGACCTGCTGGAACGAATGAGTGCTCAGCAATAGCCCTCAAATTGCTTTTTCATTTTGCTGGCACCAGCACGCGCAGTGCTCCGGCCCGGATTTCAGCGTCCACGTGCGTGGTTTTGCCCCGGTACTCGCCATCCACCTGAAAATCGACGGGCCGCTTGATTTCCAGGCTCACGGACGTGGTGCAGAATATTTCAACGGCGGCCGAGTCGAAGGGCCGGAAGCGCCAGAACATCTTGAGCAGCTCGCGGCCCACCAGGCGGCGCAGCACCACCACTTCAAACTTGCCGTCCGACACGTCGCCTTCGGGGTTGATGGTGGCGCCGGTGCCGTATACGCGGGCGTTGGCCAGCACTACCATGAAGGCCGTGCGCTCCACCTGCTCGTCGTCGCACTGAATGCGCACGCGCATGAGCCGCCGCTTCAGCAGCGACCAAAACGCGGCGCGCGCGTAGCCGAGCATGCCGCGCCAGTTGTTGCTCTGGGCGTGGCGCACGAGCTGGGCGTTCAGGCCGATGTCGCTCAGGTGCAGGCACAGATCGGTGCCGTTGAGGTAGATGATGTCCACGGCTTTTTCGGTGCCGTGCACGGCAATATCGAGTGCATCGGTGGGGCCGAGGGGCAGGTCCAGCTCTTTGGCCATGCCGTTGGCCGAGCCCGCCGGGAGCACCGCAATGGGCAAGTTGCTGGCCAGGGCCTGCTCGGCCACGAGCTTCACGGTGCCGTCGCCGCCCACGGCCACCAGGCGGTCGGGGCGGTGCTGAGCAATGTGTTTTTCCAAAGCGGTTTCGTCGTCCTCGCCGGTGAGCAGGAACACCTCGGCCGCGTGCGGCAATTCAGCAAAGTAGTCGCGGATGGTGGCTTCCCAGTCGGACTTACCCCCGCCGCCCGACACGGGATTGACGGCAAACAAAAAGCGCAGGGACGAAGAAGACGGAGCCATAGCAGCAGTACGAAAGCTGAGCCATATGGGTGGCCCGAATAGCCAAACGGCAGCGCAGGCCCCCGAACGGTGGTTGGCCATTCGCCGTAACGGCCTTCGGCCCCGTCCGGCCGAATTCTGCCCACCCCATGACCGAAAAACTCCTGGCCCGGCTGCGCCTCACCCGGCGGCCCACCCTCAAGCTGTACCGCGGCTTTGGCAGCCCCGACTGCGTGGTGGTGCAGGGCCATGCCTTCCGCCAAAGCTCGCTGGCGCGCCGCTACGAACGGGTAAACTTTTGGGCCAATGCCTGGGGCCTGCTGCGCCTGTTTCTGGTGCGGCCCTGGGCCCAGGTGCCGGTGCGCGTGACGGTGGGCGGCCAAACCGTGGGCGCCCGCACCGACGCCGACGGGTTCTTTCGCCTCGAAGTGCCCCTGCCCAGCCCGCTGCCCGCCGGCTGGCACCCCGCCATTGCCGAGCTGCTTGATGCCGGCACCGGCGCCACCCTGGCCCAGGCCACCACCGAAGTGCACGTGCCCTACGAAACGCCCTACGCGTTTATTTCCGACATCGACGACACGTTTCTGGTGTCGCACTCGGCCACGCGCTGGCAGCGGCTGTGGGTGCTATTGAGCCGCAACGCCCGCAGCCGGTCCCCGTTTGCCGACGTGGCCACGCACTACCAATGGCTGGCGCAGGCGGGCCCGGCCACCCCGGCCCGGCCCAACGCTTTCTTTTACGTGAGCAGTAGCGAGTGGAATTTGTATGACTTCATCATGGAGTTTGCGGCCCATCACCAGATGCCCAAAGGCGTGTTCCAGCTCAGCCAGCTCAAGCGCCTGAGCCAGCTGCGGCACACCGGCCAAAACAAGCACGCCACCAAGCTCGACCGCATCATGCGCATTTTCGCGGCCTGCCCCGGTCAGACTTTTTGCCTGCTCGGCGATGATTCGCAGCAGGACCCCGGCATTTACGCCGCGGTGGTGAAGCGCTATCCCGGCCGCGTGCGGGCCGTGTACATCCGGCAGGTGAGCGCCAAGGGCCGCCCCGCCGCCGAGGCCGCGCTGGCTGAAATCAAGCAAGCGGAGGTGGAGACGTGCTATTTCGAGCACAGCCGCGATGCCTTGCTTCATTCGCAGCAATTGGGCTTGTGAGCAGGTATCAATGAGCAATGAGCAATGAGCAGTGACCAATGAACAAACGGACCGTCATGCCGAGCGCAGCCGA
>DASVTG010000732.1:0-3005 GCA_036387695.1 Hymenobacter sp.
GTGATTGTGCCCCACATCAAAGGCTACTTTTTTCCGGCCGTGATGAACGGCATCGAGAAAGTGGCCACCCGCGAGGGCTTCAACGTGATGATGTGCCAGTCGAACGAAGACCTGCGGCGCGAGCAACGCAACATCGAAACCCTGCTCGACGCGCAGGTCGAGGGCATTCTCATGTCGGTGTCGGCCACTACCCACCCCGAGGTGCAGCATTTCGAGCAAGTGCGCCGCCAGGGGGTGCCCCTGGTGTTTTTCGACCGCGTGCCCGAGCTGCCCCAGAGCATGGCCGTGGTGCTCGACGACTTTCAGGGCGCCTACCAATCGGTGCGCCACCTCATTGAGCAGGGCTGCCGCCGCATCGTGCACCTGGCCGGCCCGCAGCACTTGAACACCAGCCGCAACCGCTGCCTGGGCTACCTGGAGGCCCTGCGCGCCCACGGCATCGCCCACGACGAGCGGTGGATGTATTCCCTGCCCACCCTCACCAACGAAGCCGGCCGCCTGGGAATGCAGCACCTGCTGGCCGAAGACCCGGAGCTGGACGGCGTGTTTGCGGCCTACGCCATTCCCACCGTGGGGGCCCTGGAGGTGCTGCGCGAGCAGTCTTTGCGCGTGCCGCAGGACATGGCCATTGCCTGCTTCAGCAACGACCCGTTCACGGCCATGACGCAACCCCAGCTTACGGTGATTGACCAACGACCCGAGCAAATGGGCGAAACCGCCGTGCGGCTTTTCCTGCAGCTGCTCAAGCGCGGGCCGGTGTACGCCCCGCCCCACCTCATTCTGAAACCCGAACTCATCATCCGCAATTCGTCGCTGCACCGCTCGCAGGAAAGCGTGCTGCCCCAACGCTAGCGCGGCCGCCCGTCCTTTACCTCTATGAAACAACCAAACATCCGGCAAGTGGCCGAGCGAGGACCCCGAATTTCCAATTCGGCCCGGCAGAACGATGAGGTGCTACCGGGCCGAATGGCAAACGTGAGGTCCTCGTTCTGGCGGCCGCGGCTGCCTGCAGCGGCTGCCAAACGGTGGCTGGCGGCTACGGGCTTGCTGCTCGGCGCCGGCCTGCCCCAGGCCTATGGACAAGCCGAATTAAACCCTTGGGGCAACCTGGCGGGAATGCGCGTACAAGGCCAATTGCTGGAATTTGAAACCAGCCTGCGCACCGTGCACCCCAACTGGACCCGCGTGCGGGCCACCGCCAAGGAGCGCCAACGGCCGAAATACATCCGGCAGGACGGCAAGCAAATTGTCACGACCGTGGTCGACAGCCTGGCGTTCACCGAGACGGTGACGGACACCCAAACCGGCCAAGCCGACGTGATGGTGGCGTTCCAGGCCTTGGCCAACCGCGAGCTGCAGGGCACCTACCTCGCGCTTGCGCTGCCCCAAAACACCTACGCCGCCGGCACCGTGGAATTTCTGGACGCCACGGGCAAAATCGTGGCCACGCACCCCCTCGCCAACCTGGCCGCCGACGTGCCGGTGATGGCCAGCCGCCTGCGCCTGCTTGCGCCAACCCGGCAGCTGGAAATCAGCCTGCCCGAGCCCGCTACGGTCGTGCTGAAACAATCGACTACGGATGCTAAAACCTTTCAGCTGTACCTGCCGGTTCAGCTGGGCGCCCTGACCAAGGGCCAGACTGCGCAAAAGACCTTCGCGTTTAAGGCCAGCGGCGAAATAGACCGGGCGCCCATCCACTTGGCGGTGAACCCTGCGCAGCCCGGCCGGTCCTTCGACGGATTCGGGGGCAATTTTCGCTTGCAAAACCCCAAGGGCGACCCGCAGGTGATAGATTATTCGCTGAAAAACCTGCGCGTGGCCTGGGGCCGCGTCGAGATGCCCTGGCACCTGTGGCAGCCCGACAGTGCCACCGACCCCACAGCGGCCGCCAAGCAAGGCCAGGTGCATCCGCACGTGAAGGAATCGATGGAAATGGCCCAGCGCCTGGGCAAATTGGGCATGCCCGTCATCGTTTCGGCGTGGTCGGCGCCGCAGTGGGCCATCGTGGGGCCGCGGGCTTCGGGCGGCGGGCCGGGACCGAACGGCATTTGGGGCAACCCGCTGAATCCGGCCACCGCCGCCGCCAGCTACAAGTCCATTGCCGACTACCTGGTGTACCTGAAAGAGCAGTATGGCGTGGAGGCGGCCATGTTCTCCTTCAACGAGTCCGACCTCGGCATCAACGTCCGCCAGACCGGGCAGGAGCACGCCGAACTCATCAAAGGCCTGGGGGCTTATTTCGTTTCGCGGGGATTGAAAACCAAGCTGTTGCTGGGCGACAACTCCGACGCCACCACCTACCAATTCATTTACCCCGCCATGCAGGACCCCGCCGCCAAGCCCTACATCGGCGCGGTGTCGTTCCACTCCTGGCGGGGCTGGGAAACCGAAACGCTGCAGAAATGGGCCGACGCGGCCACCCAATTGCAGCTGCCCTTGCTGGTGGGCGAAGGCAGCATCGACGCGCAGGCGTGGGGCTACCCGGCCGTGTTTGAGGAAGAAAGCTACGCGCTGGACGAAATCAACCTCTACACCCGCTTGCTCAACGTTTGCGAGCCGGCCAGCATCCTGCAGTGGCAGCTTACCTCGGACTACTCGCCCCTGGCGGGCGGCGGTATTTTCGGCAACAACGCGCCGCTGCACCCCACCCAACGCTTTCACAACCTGAAGCAATTGGCCTCCACCCCGGCCGGACTGGCTGCCCTGCCCCTTTCCGCCGACCGGCCGAATTTCTCAGGCGCCGCGCTCGGCAACGCGGCCCAAGGCCAATACGCTTTCCACCTGGTGAACACCGCCGCTGCCCGCGAAGTCGTCCTGACCGGGCTGCCCGCCAACGTCAAGAAGCTCTACACCTACACCACCGACAAGCAGCGGGCCCTCAAGTCCGGCCGCCGCGTGAAAGTATCTCGTCAGGGCGAAGCCCATTTTACGCTCGATGCCCGCAGCTACACCACGCTGGTAAGCGAGAAATTCAACTAACTCCGGGAAGAGCTAAAAAGCGAGGC
>DASVTG010000733.1:0-12884 GCA_036387695.1 Hymenobacter sp.
GTGGCGGGCGTGCTGTGGCCCTCCAAGAAATTCGCCGACACCCAGTTGATTCCCGGCGCCGCGGCCGGCATCAACTCCGTCATCAGCAACGCCATGCTGGTGGCGGAGTTGGAGCGCCTAAAAAGCTCCTCCGACACCAGCGCCGCGGCCCCGCAGCTCAAGGGCACTTTTGCGCCAGCCGACGCCGACGCCAAGCTGACCCAGGCCCAGCAACTGGTGCCCAAGCTGGAAAACGACCCCGCCGCCCGGCAACAATTTGCCGACTTGCTGCGCTCCCTGCTGCCCGCCCAGGGTCAGGCCGTGGACATCGACGCCGCTGCCAAATTCCGCAGCTTGAGCGGCGAGCAGCTGTTCGACAAGCTAAAGACGCCGCCCCCGGCCACGGCCATGCCCCCCGGCACCTTGGCAGGCGGGCCGGCATCGGCCGCGGCGGCTGGCCACGCCGCTGGCATTGGCAGCAGCTTTTTTGGCGGCATCAAGGCCGCGGCCATGAACGTGCTCAACCTCACCACCTACTACCAAATGAAAGAGCGGGCGGGCCTGGTCGGGCAAAGCGGCGTGAATGAGTTGCTGCGCCGCATCCGGGCCGATGAGCAGCTAAAAGGCCTCAAGCTGCACGCGGTGGGCCATAGCTTTGGCTGCCGCCTGCTCTCCGCCGCCACCGCCGGACCCGACGCCCGGCACAGCGTAAAAATCGACTCGATGACCCTGCTGCAAGGGGCTTTCTCGCACTACGGTTTTTCGGATAAGTACGACAACGCTGGTCACCCGGGCTTTTTTCGGCGCGTGTTGAGCGACCACCTCGTGGCCGGCCCCATCCTCGTCAGCCACACCCGCAACGACCGGGCCGTGGGCACCATGTACCCGCTGGCTTCCCGCCTGGCTGGCCAAGTTGCCAGTGCCGTTGGCGACCCCAGCGACCAATACGGCGGCCTGGGCAGCAACGGTGCCCAAAAGACCCCAGAAGCAGCGGCCGGCCAGCTGGAAGACGTGGGCTTTGCCTACGCCTTTGGCCCTGGCAAGGTGTCGAATCTCAACGCCGACAAGTTCATTCAGGGCCATTCGGACATCACCAATCCCCAAACTGCTTACGCCTTCCTCAAAGCCTTGGCCACGACGTAGCCTTTTTGGTTTCCTTGATAGGGCTGTGACGCCCGGCCAGCACCGCCACGGCCGCTAGGCACAGCGCAAACCACGCCCACGGCAGCCGCAGGTCCAGCACCGACAGCCCGCCAAATATCAGCGTCGTGACAAAGCTCGCCAGGCCCTGAAACGCCTGGTTCAAGCCAAACACTTCGCCCCGGTCGGCCTCGTTGGTGCGGCGGGCCAGCAACCCTTCCAACAGCCCCTGAATGAGGGAAAGCGTGAGGCAGTCTACCGTGACCAAGGCATAAAGCGCGGTGCGGGAGCTGCCCACCAACCCGTAGCCGGCCAGCACGGGCGCGCCCAGCGCCGCCAGCCACACAATGGCGCGCCGCTGGTTGATGCGGTCGGCGAAGTAGGTGTAGAACACGTAGTTCAGCACAATGCTGAGGCCGCCAAAAAACATGAAGAAGTAGGAGATGGCGCGGGCATCCATCCGCAGCGCACTCAGGCTGGCGAAGGGCACGAAGTAGAAATAGTAGCCCGTGCTGAGCGTCAGGGCCACTTGCGTGAGCACGATGCGGCGCACGCCGGGGGTGGCCGCGTCCTTTTCGTGCAGCCGGGCCCAGAGCGTGAGCGGGTTCACGCTGGTGGCCAGCTCGGCCCGGAGCTCGGCGCCGCGCACGCCGTTGCGCTGGGTGTGGGTTTCGGGCAGCCACAAGCTCAGCAGCACGTTGAGCCCCGCCAGCGCCACGGCCAGGCCCACCACGTACGCGGCTTCCTGGCCGGTGGGCACGCGCAGCACCGTGAGCAGCACCCCCGATACCATGGGCCCCAGCACGAAGCCCAGCGAAATGATGGCGCCTTCAATGCCCAGGTTCCGAAACAGGCGCTCGGGCGGGGAAATGTCGGTAATGGCCGAGCGCACCGTGGCGTACATGCCGTTGGTCAGGCCATCGGAAACCCGGTTCACAAAGTACAGGCCCGCGCGCACCGGCAGCAGCAGCGTGTTGGCCAGCAGCGTGCCCACCGCCGACAAAACAAATATGGGCCGTCGCCCGTAGCCGTCGCTCAGCCGCCCCAGCAGCGGCGCGGAAAACAGCTGCACGCCCAAGAAAACACCCGTGCCCACCGACAGCCACAACTGCGGCTCGCGCAGCCCGCGCACAAATTCGGGCAGCACCGGCCCCACGGCCGCGCCTACCACCACGTCCACCAGAATGATGGCGTAGAGCAACGGCAGGCGGCGGTCGGGGAGGAGAGGCACGAAACAAAATAAGGCGTTAGTTAGCTGGAAATGTCCTCGGCGTAGCACAACAGTAGCCAATTAAGGGGAACCACTTGCCGCTGCATCTCGTCTACTTCACCTTTATCACTTTACAAAAACGAAGTAGCCGGGCTTGTTCAAGCCGAGCGCTGCTTGCTTTTGCGCGTTGCCCCACCGGCTGCCTTGGCTTTTTCGCTTGGCCAGCCATGTGGGCCCACGCTCACCCCATTTCAATGAGTAGTGAAGTATTAACGATGCCCCGCACTTCTGCGACGCGGGCGCGCATTGCGGTTGCGCTATTTTTCTTTGTTTCGGGCTTTGGGTTCGCCACCTGGGCCTCGCGCATTCCGCTTATTCAGCAGCGCCTCGGCCTCAACGAAGCCGAACTGGGCGCCGTGCTGTTGGCCCTGCCCGCCGGCCTGATGCTGACGCTGCCCGTGACGGGCAAGTTGCTCCAGCGCTTCAGCAGCCGCCAGGTGATGATGGCCGGCGCCGTGCTCTACAACCTGGCCCTGGGCCTGCTGGGCCTGGCCGAGCACACCTGGCAGCTGGCGGTGCTGCTCTTCTGCTTCGGCTCGTCGCGCAACTTGCTCAACCTTTCCGTGAACGCGCAGTCGGTGGCCGTGCAATCCCTCTACGACCGGTCCATCATCGCCACCTTCCACGGCATTTGGAGCGTGGCGGGCTTCGCCGCGGCCGGGCTGGGCGCCTTGCTCATTCGGGGCGACGTGTCCACCAACTACCACTTCGTGGCCGTCTCGGTGCTGCTGACGGGCTTGTCGCTGGCTTTTTTCTCCGAAACGCTGCCCACGCCGCCGTCGCCGTCCACCAAGTCGGTGCTCTCCTGGCCCAGTAAAACGGTGCTGAAATTTGGCCTCATCACCTTTGCCTCCATGGCCTGCGAGGGCACGTTCTACGACTGGAGCGGCGTGTATTTCACCGAGGCCGTGCACGCGCCCAAAAACCTCGCCCCCATCGGTTTTACGCTTTACATGGTGGCCATGACCACCGGCCGTTTCCTCGGCGACTGGCTGGTGGAGCGCTTCGGCACCAAGTCCATCTTGCAAGCCAGCGGCCTGCTCATGAGCAGCGGCTTGCTGCTGGCGGCCGCTTTCCCCACGCCGCTGGTGGCGGGCCTGGGGTTGGTGCTGGGCGGCTTTGGCGTGTCCTGCGTGGTGCCGCTGGTGTTCAGCCTGGTGGGCAAATCCAACCCGCTGGGGGCCGGCACGGCCATTGCCTCCGTGTCCACGGTGAGCTACTTCGGCTTCCTGATGGTGCCGCCGCTGGTGGGTTTCATAGCCAATGCTGCCAGCCTGCGCTGGTCGTTTGCCCTGGTGGCCCTGCTGGGCGGCTTGATAATGTACTTGGTGCCCAAGCTGCCCGAGGAAGCCCCCGCTGCTTGAGTGGCCAAGCAGCGCTTGAAAATGGTAAGAGAACTTTGTAGAGACGCAACATCTTGCGTCTCGTCGTTGAACGATGCGGCAGTAACCATTTTAACGGCGCGGACGACGAGACGCAAAACGTTGCGTCTCTACCCACAGCCATTCGCCTGAAAAATCAATGCGAACAGCCATTAGGCGCTATTTAGCTACTGCTTTGCTGGGTTGAAACAGCTTTCGGTCGGCCCAAAAGGTGCCGAAGGGCACCAGCGACGCAATAAACCCCAGCAACGCCTTTTTAAACGACCAGCTACGCTCTATACTCTGCTGAATCAGCAGGAAAACGTAAAGCACGAACAGTACGCCGTGCGCCATGCCCACGTGCCGCACGGCCATGGGCTGCCCAGCGAGGTATTTCAAGGGCATCGCAATGAGCAGCAACACCAAAAACGACACGCCTTCGAGGATGGCCACGAGGCGCAAGCGGCCCAATCCGGTCAGAAGCAAATCTTTCATACTAAAGCAAAAAAGCGCAGCGAATGACCGCCGCGCTCATTTAAAATCAGTTAAAAGTGAGGAGTTAAAACTAATTTGAATTTTAACTCCTCACTTTTAACTAAAACTACGCCAGGTTGTTGGACGTCGCTTTGGCCGCGATGTACTCACGGTTGAGAATGGCAATGTTCTCCAGTGAAATGCCCACGGGGCACTCGGCGGCACAGGAGCCAATGTTGGAGCAGGCACCGAAGCCTTCTTTGTCCATTTGGGCCACCATGTTTTCCACGCGGGTTTTGCGCTCGGCGTGGCCCTGGGGCAACAAGGCCAATTGCGACACCTTAGCCGACACAAACAGCATGGCCGAAGCATTCTTGCAAGCCGCTACGCAGGCGCCGCAGGCAATGCAGGTGGCGGCTTCGAAAGCCCGGTCGGCAATTTCCTTGGGAATGGCAATTTCGTTGCCGTCGGGCACGCCGCCGGTGTTCACGCTGATGTAGCCACCCGCCTGAATGATGCGGTCGAAGGCCGAGCGGTCCACACTCAGGTCCTTGTTTACCGGGAAAGCATTGGCGCGCCAGGGTTCGATGGTGATGGTGTCACCATCTGAAAACTTGCGCATGTGCAGCTGGCAGGTCGTGGTGCCTTTCTCGGGACCGTGGCTGCGGCCGTTGATGAACAAGTCGCACGAGCCACAGATGCCTTCGCGGCAGTCGTGGTCAAAAGCAACCGGGTCTTGGCCGGTGTGCAACAAGTCTTCATTCAGCACGTCGAGCATTTCCAGGAAAGACATCTCGGGCGAAATGTCCTTCACTTTGTACTCCACAATTTGCCCTTCGGTCTGGCGGTTGGGTTGCCGCCACACTTTCAGGGTGAGGTTCATCGGTTTGGCGTTGGGATTGGAGCCGGCCATATTTATTTAATTAATAATTAGCAATTAATAGTTAGCAATTGCCTGAGGCTGTAAAAAAGGAAGGCGAGTTCCAATTCTTAATTGCTAATTATTAATTACTAATTGATTCTTACTTATAGCTGCGCTGCGTCAGCTTCACGTTTTCAAACGATAATTCTTCTTTGTTGAGTTTCTCGGGCTGGTTCTCGCCCTGATATTCCCAAGCAGCCACGTAGGCGAAGTTTTCGTCGTCCCGCAAGGCTTCACCTTCGGGCGTCTGGTATTCCTCGCGGAAGTGACCGCCGCAGCTTTCGTTGCGGTTCAGGGCATCGTCCACCATCAACTCGCCCAGCTCCAGGAAGTCGGCCACGCGACCGGCGCTTTCCAAGGCTTGGTTCATTTCTTCGCCGGTGCCCGTGATTTTCACGTCCTGCCAGAACTCATTGCGCAGCTTGCGAATTTCGGCTTTGGCGTGCGTGAGCCCTTCGGCGGTGCGGGCCATGCCGCAATACTCCCACATGATGTGGCCCAGGGCCTTGTGGAACTGCCCGGGAGTGCGCGTGCCGTTGATGCTGAGCAACCGCTCGGTGCGGGCCTGCACAAACGCCTTGGCTTCGGCAAAAGCGGGGTGGTTGGCATCCACCGGCTTGGGCGCGGTGTTGGCCAAGTAGTCGCCAATGGTGTAGGGAATCACGAAGTAGCCATCGGCCAAGCCCTGCATCAGGGCCGAAGCACCGAGGCGGTTGGCGCCGTGGTCCGAGAAGTTACACTCGCCGGTGGCGTACAGGCCGGGAATGGTGGTTTGCAGGTTGTAGTCAACCCACAGGCCGCCCATGGTGTAATGCACCGCCGGGTAGATGCGCATGGGCATCTTGTAGGGGTCTTCGTCGGTGATTTTCTCGTACATGGCAAACAGGTTGCCGTACTTCTGGCTCACGCCGTCGGCGCCAATGCGCTGAATGATTTCCGCAAAGTCGAGGTACACGGCCAGGCCGGTGGTGCCTACGCCGCGGCCTTCGTCGCACATCTGCTTGGCGTTCCGCGAAGCCACGTCGCGCGGCACGAGGTTGCCAAAGGCGGGGTACTTGCGCTCCAGGAAATAGTCACGGTCGCCTTCGGGAATATCCTGGGGCTTCACTTCGCCTTTGCGCACGCGCTCGGCCAGCTCTACGGTAGCGGGTACCCACACGCGGCCGTCGTTGCGCAACGACTCCGACATCAGCGTGAGCTTGGACTGGTAGTCGCCGCTCACCGGAATGCAGGTGGGGTGAATCTGGGTGAAGCAGGGGTTGGCGAAGTAGGCGCCCTTTTTGTGGGCCCGCCAGGCGGCGGTGGTGTTGCAGTATTTGGCGTTGGTGCTCAGGAAAAACACGTTGCCGTAGCCGCCGGTAGCCAGCACCACCGCGTGGGCGGCGTGGGTTTCCACTTCACCCGTGATGAGGTGGCGGGTCACAATGCCGCGCGCCTGGCCGTCCACTACCACGAGGTCGAGCATTTCCGAGCGCGTGTAGAGCTTTACTTTGCCGTAGGCCACCTGCCGGCTCAGGGCCGAGTAGGCACCGAGTAGCAACTGCTGTCCGGTTTGGCCGCGGGCGTAGAACGTGCGGCTTACCTGGGCCCCACCGAAGGAGCGGTTGGCGAGCAGTCCGCCGTATTCGCGGGCAAAGGGCACGCCCTGCGCCACGCATTGGTCGATGATGTTAACCGACACCTGGGCCAAACGGTACACGTTGGCCTCGCGGGCCCGGTAGTCACCGCCCTTGATGGTGTCGTAGAACAAACGGAACACGGAGTCGCCGTCGTTCTGGTAGTTTTTAGCCGCGTTGATGCCGCCCTGCGCCGCGATGGAGTGCGCGCGGCGGGGCGAGTCGTGGTAGGTGAAGGCCTTTACGTTGTAGCCCAGCTCGGCGAGCGAGGCGGCAGCCGAAGCTCCGGCCAGGCCCGTGCCGACCACAATCACGTCGTATTTCCGCTTGTTGGCGGGGTTCACGAGCTTGACGTTGAACTTGTGCTTCTCCCACTTTTCGGCGAGGGGGCCTTCGGGAATCTTGGAGTCCGGCAGCATAGAGCGACTGTGTGATGGAATGACTGAGGTATAATGCAGTAAGTAAACAGCGAAACCGCCCAGGTGTTATCCCCGCGTGACCCTTTTACTCACTTTGCTACGGATAACTTAAAAGGCGGCGGCCACGCTCTGCAGTAACGCGGGCGCATGGGCAGCCAGTTCGCCCTGTTCGTTGGTGAACAGGAAAAAATACAGCGGCATGGACGCAAAGCCGGCCGACACCACCACGGCGAAGATGTAGCCGGCGTACTTGATGAGGGGCATGTACTTGCGGTGGTTCAGGCCCAGGGTCTGGAAGCCCGAGCGGAAGCCGTGCCACAGGTGGTAGCCCAGGCTGATTTGGGCGGCCACGTAGAGCAGCACGTACCACCACACGTGAAACGAGTCCACCACGGCCAGGTACAGGTTGTCAAGGTCGCGGGTTTCCAGGTCGTTACCGCCCACTTTGGGCAGCCCCCCGAAGCGGGCGCGCCAGAAGAAATTGTAGAGGTGCACAATTAGAAAAATCAGGATGATGGTGCCCAGCAACGCCATGTTGCGCGAGGTCCATTCGCTGTTTTGCTCGGCTTTCCACTGGGCGTAGCCGTGGCCGCGGGCGGCCTTGTTGCGCAGGGCCAGCACGTAGGCCTCGTAGATGTGGAAGCCGAAGCCCAGCACCAGGCCCCACTCGATGGTGCGGATGATGGGGTTGGTGCCCATGAAGTGGGAGTACGTATTGAACGCCGCGCCACCGTCGTGCTTGAATAACTGCAGGTTACCCACCAGATGAACCACCAAGAACGTGCACAGGAACAAGCCCGTGAGCGACATGATAATCTTCCGGCCGATGCTGCTGGTTAAAGTTTTTGTTATCCAACTCATAAAGTAGCCAAACTGGGGAAGTGAAGAGGTCTGTTTATCGTGCCCAAAGGTAGCCCCGGACGGCTAACCCGGCAACGGGCCGGCCCATTCTTGGCCGTCTGGGCCACCGGGGAAACATTGCCGCTGCCCGGTGAATCTATCCGCCGCCGGTGCCGTTAACACGCACGGGCGCAGTGCAGGGAATAACCGTTCAGGAGAGCTCGATGTTCGTTTGGCGGCGGTTCTACACCGGAGCAATATTTCGGGGCCTTCGCCGTTTTATCTTTTCCTCGTTATCATGTTGATATGATACAGACTTTTCCGATTCGAGCTGGGGCGTGGGCGCGCTGGGCGCTGCTGCTGGGTATAATGGCCATTGGCTGGGGGTGGAGCCCTACTTCGGCCTGGGCCACGCACATTCGGGCCGGCGACATCCAGGCCAAAGCGGACACCACTTTGAATGCCCCCCCGGGTTCGCGCCGCGTGTTTTTCAAGCTGGTGCTGTACACCGACAACAGCTCCAGTGTGCCGGCCGACTTCGCCACTATTTTCTATGGCGACGGCACTTCCAGCTGCATCGACGGGGTTCCGCGCTCCGGCGGGCGGCGGCCCATCCCCGGCAACACCGACACCAGCGTTAACATTTATTATTTCGAGCACACCTACCCCTCGGCGGGCAGCTTCGTGGTGAGCTACGTTGGCGAAAACCGCAACGTGTCGCTGAACATCGACCGGCCGCTGGAGCAGACGTTCTACATCAGCACGCGCATTACGCTGGACCCTGCATTGCGCGGCAATCGCTCGCCCATCCTCACGGCGCCGGCCATCGACAAGGGGGCCGTGGGCCAGGTGTTTTTGCACAACCCCGCGGCTTACGACGCCGACGGCGACTCGCTCTCGTTCCGGTTGCGCACCAGCCAGCAAGTGCCGGCCGGCATTCCGGGCACGGTGGGCGGCGCGCCTTGCACGGGCAACCGCGCCGGCACGGGCAACAACCTGCCCGCCCCCCAAACGGTGACCAACTTCCGCTACCCGAATGACCCCAGCCTGACGCCGCCGGGCAATCCGCCGGTGCAAGTGCCGTACACCGGGGTGCCAAGTAGCCCCGGCGGGGGAGCGGCCATCTTCGTGCAAGACCGCAACACCGGCCAGATTACGTGGAACGCGCCGGCGACGGCGGGTGCTTACAACGTGGCCATGATAATAGAAGAATGGCGGCGCACCCCGCTGGGAATTCGCTTGATTGGGGAGGTCATCCGGGACATGCAGATTATCGTGACGGCGACGGCCAACGTGCGGCCCACGATTACGATTCCGGAAGACATCTGCGTGATTGCCGGGCAAACCGTCACGGGCAACGTCTCGGCCGTGGACGGCACCGGCCTCAACACGGTGCAGACACCGATTGACTTGTATGCTTACTCGGGCATCATTCCCCCGGCCACGTTCCGGCAAAGCGTAAAAGGCCCGCCCACGGCGCAGGGCACGTTCACGTGGCAAACCCAGTGCAACAACGTGGCGCGCTTGCCTTACCTGGTGGTGTTCAAGGCGCAGGACAACCCCAGCCCGGTGTCGACCACCAACCCGCCGCTGATTGACGAGAAAACCTGGCGCATCACCGTGATAGGGCCGGCGCCTCAGAACCTGCAAGCCACGCCCGTGGTGGGCGCGGGCACCGACCCCAACCGGGTGGAGCTGAGGTGGAACACGTACCAGTGCGGCAACGCCTCGCGCATTTACATCTACCGCAAAATTAACCCGTCCAGCTTTGTGCCCGGACCCTGCCAGACCGGCATTCCGGACAACGCCGGGTACACGCGCATTGCTTCGGTGGCCGCCACGGCCACTTCGTTCACCGACACCAACGTGAGCGCCAACGGCACCGTGCTGGGCCTGGACCGCGGCCAAACGTACTGCTACCGCATCTACGCCGAGTTTCCGCTGCCGGCCGGCGGGGCCAGCATTGCCTCGCTGGAAGCCTGCGCCACGTTCCCCGGCAGCCCGGTTCGCCTGGTGAAAGTGGACGTAGAAAACACGGGCGTGACCACCGGCCAAGTAGGGGTGTGCTGGACCCGCCCCCAGGGCGCGGTGCAGGGCGGCACGCCGAGCTACGTGCTTTCGCGCGGCGAAGGCCTGACGCCGGCTACGTTCATCCCCGTTGCCACCATCACCACCCTGACCGATACCTGCTACACCGACACCAACATCAACACCCAGGACCGGCAGTACACCTATAAGCTGGAGTTTGTGCGCACGTTCCCGCCGAGCGACAACCGGGCCCCCATCCGCGAAGCCGTGCCCACGGCCAGCAGCGTGCGCACCAGTGCCGCGCCCGCCAACGCCGCCGCCACGGCCATCAACGTGAGCTGGACCTACAACGTGCCGTGGGACAACAACTCGCGGCCGGCCGTTATTTTCCGGCGCACCGGCAACACGGGCGCTTTCACCCGCCTCAACACGGCGCCCACCACGGCCACCGGCGGCACCTACCTCGACAACGACCCCGCGCTGCGCAAAGGCGAAACCTACTGCTACTACGTGCAGACCGACGGCCAGTACCCCGGCATTGCCTACCTCAACTCCCTAATAAACCGCAGCCAGATACAATGCGTGGTGCTCAACAGCCCGCCGTGCACGCCGGTGCTGACCCTGCAAAACACCAACTGCGACAGCCTGGCGTCGTTGTCGGAGTTTCCGACCGTGAACCAGCGCTACGCCAACCGCCTGCGGTGGACGCTGAGCAACTCGCCCGCGGGCTGCGACGCCACCGTGTCCAGCTACAACGTGTTTTACCGGCCCACGCCCACGGGAGCGTTCACGCTCATCGGCACCACCGCGCAAACCAGCTATGTGCACGGCGACCTGGAGTTTTCGGGCGGGTGCTACGCCGTGCAGGCGGTGTCGCCCAGCGGAACGGTGAGCGACACGAGCAACGTGGCTTGCCAGGACAACTGCGTGTTCTTTAAGCTGCCGAACATCTTCACGCCCACCGGCGACGGCATCAACGACACGTTCCGGCCGAAGAACAGCAGCCCCGTGCGGCGCATTCACTTCCAGGCCTTCAACCGCTGGGGCGTGAAAGTCTTCGAAAACACCACCACCGCGGCCGACCGCGTGCTCATCAACTGGAGCGGGGGCGGGCCCGCCGGCGAAATAGGCACCGGCAAGCGCGTGGTCGACGGCATCTATTATTACCTGGCGGAGGTGGAGTTTGCCGACTTCGCCAACACCAAGCGCACCTACAAGGGCTGGGTCGAAATCGTGCGGTAACCCAATCCGTTGTACCACTGCCAACTCAAAGGCCGCCCCAACTTGGGGCGGCCTTTTTGGTTGAATTGATTTAGCAACGAGGTTCTGAGTTGTTGGCCCATGGGGGTAGGGCAACGGACCGGGGCCGGCGAAGCCCGGATTTTCATCAGTTAACCCACCGTTCGCCTTCCGGGCTTGATTTTTGCGCGGTATTTTTTTAAGTTACCTTGACAAGGTGCCATCTTTTGGCGCGGTCGCGCCTATCTTCAACCTGTTCTTTCTTTTTCCGCCATCAACGTCGGCATGATACAGACTTATTCTATTTGGGGCGCAAAGTGGGCGCGGGTGACGTTTCTGTTAGCAGTGTTGATGGCCGGGCTGGGTTTGCGGCCTCACACCGCTACGGCCTCGCACATTCGGGCCGGTGAAATCACGGCCAAGCTGGACACCACGGACAACGCGCCTCCTGGCTCGCGCCGGGTGTTTTTTAAGATGGTGCTCTACACCGACCTTAATGGGGTAGGGGGCCAGACCCCCATCAAACAACCCAAAGCCACCATTTTTTTCGGCGATGGCACGTCCAGCTGCTTTGAAGGGATACTCCGCAACGGCTTTCCAGGGGGCGAGCTGCCCATCCCCGGAAACACCGATTCGGCCCTCAACATCTACTACTTCGAGCACACGTACCCGGCCACGGGAAAGTACACCGTTAGTTTCATTGGCGAGAACCGCAACTTCGGCGTGCTGAACATGGAAAACTCTGGCAATCAGTCCTTTTACATTGCTACCGACGTTTACCTGGACCCCACGCTACGGGGCAACCGCTCGGCGGTGCTTCGGGCGCCAGCCATCGACAAAGGGGCCACGGGCCAGGTGTTTTTGCACAACCCAGCGGCCTTTGACGCCGACGGAGATTCCCTTGTTTTCAGTCTGCAGCCCAGCCGAAAAGTGAATTTGGGGGCTGACCAAGTGGTGGGGCCGCCTTCCTGCCCGGACGGCCCCGGCAACAACCTGCCCCTGCCGGTGACCGTGCCGGGCTTTCGATATCCCAACGACCAAACTCTGGTTCCGGGGGCCAGGCAAGTAGCGTACGCTGGCGTGCCCGTGGGCGTGCCCGCTGATAACGCCATCTTTTTCATGGACCCCAACACGGGCCAGATTACGTGGAATGCCCCGGCCAGGGCCGGCATTTACAACGTGGCCATGATAATAGAAGAATACCGCCGGGTGCCACTGGGCGCGCGCCTCATCGGGACGGTAATCCGGGACATGCAGATTATTGTGGCGGCGACGGCCAACGTGCGGCCCACGATTACCATTCCGGAGGACATCTGCGTGATTGCCGGGCAAACCGTGACGGGCAACGTCTCGGCCGTGGACGGCACCGGCCTTAACACCGTGCAGACGCCGGTGACGTTGTTTGCGTATTCGGGCATCATCCCACCCGCCACGTTCCGGCAAACGGCCGCGGGCCCGCCCACGGCCCAAGGTGTTTTCTCCTGGCAGACGCAGTGCAACAACGTGGCGCGCTTGCCTTACCTGGTGGTGTTCAAGGCGCAGGACAACCCCAGCCCGGTGTCGACCACCAACCCGCCGCTGATTGACGAGAAAACC
>DASVTG010000734.1:0-4979 GCA_036387695.1 Hymenobacter sp.
CGAACCCGTTGCCGAAAAAAATGCCCGGGCCCGACACAAACAGCAGCGGGGCGTACAAAACCAGGCTTCCTATGGCCACCAAAACCGCGGCAAGCGTCAAATGGACCAGTTGCTTCCCCGCGCGCTGCAAGCAAAAATGCACCCCCATCCAGGAAAATGCGGACGCCAGCACCAGCGCAAAAGTGGGCACCGTGTACAGGCCCAGTACGCCACCGACCACCAAGGCGGTCCAGGCGGCGCGGCGCCGCGCGGTGCCCGCCCCCAACGCCAGGGCGCAGAAAAACACAACTCCCGCCAGCGCCGATAACAACCAATAGCCGCGGCCCACGGCGGCGTGGTACAAGCTCAATTGCGCCAGGCTAAACAGCACAATGGCCAGCAGCGCCGGCCGAAATCCGGCGCGGGCACGCAGCAATCCCACGAAAAGCAGCACGCAGGCCCCCGTGGCCGCGAGCACCACCGGCAGGCGCATCGTCCACCAGAACCCCGGATGTGCTTGGTAGAAAAGCCAGCTCACGGTATTCGACAGCACGTGGTTGTTGGGCAACGGATAGTAGGCACTCACGGCCAGCAATCCCTTGGTCACGAAGAGGGTGTAGGAAGCGGCGTCGTCGTACTCCGGCGTCACCGCTGGCAGGCTCATCACGGTGCGCAAAGCCGTGAGGCCCACGAAAACCCACCCCGCCACTTGCCGCTCGGTGCGGGTGAGCCCGCGCAAGGTGGCCAGTAGCACGCCCACGACCTGGCGGTTTTCCTGGGTCCACGCGGCGCGTTCGCCCCGCCCCGCCGCCTTGAGCGCCAGGGCCAGGGCCAACAAGCCGGCTGTGGCGGCCAAGACCCGCCAGGCACAGGCCAGTTCCGCCGCTGAAAAAGGGCGGGTGCGCCATTCATAAAACGGAAAAATGCGGTCCAGCTGCCGCGCTTCGGCCCAGGGCGCGCTGTGCAGTACCAGGGCTGCGTAACCGGCGCACAGGGCCAGCAGGCCGGTGGCCAGTAGCGCAAAGAACCGCCCGCCTGGCGTTCCCGCGGGAGTGATGGCAGAAGAATGTATGTCGGGCATTAATAAAAAGGCTGAAGGCAGGGGCTACCGCACGGTATAAATGACCACCATTGCATCCCGGTAGCTCGCGCGGTAGGGAGGCGTGCCGGTTGCGGGAAGCGACGGGGGCACATCAATTGCCCGGATAACATATGGGTAGCGTTTGCCGGCCACGCGGCGTGCATCCAAGGTCAACGCGCGGCCGTCGAGCAGGCCGTAGTGGTGAAACATGATGGCGTAGTAGGACGCCTGAATAAAAACGGGCCCCGGCGGCTGGTTGCGAAACCATTGATAGGCCCGCAAGGCGGTGGCTTCGGTGGCCCGGCTTTGGAACACGACAGGCAAGTCCAAGCCGAACCGCACCAGGCCATAGCACGGCAGCAGCGCCAGCAGGAGCATCGGCAGCCAAGCAGCGGGTTTGCGGCCCCAGCGGGCGGCCACGACATCGGCCCCCAGTGCCGCGAGTAAGTACACGAAGAACGTGGTGTACATCAGCGCCCGTGCCGGAACGAACACCTGCCGCGCCAGCATGTACGCCAGCGGCACGACTACCAGCAGCCAACTGCCCCAGCCCAGCCCGCGGACAGCAGCCGGCAGCGGCACTCGGCGGAGCACCAGGGGCGCGCTGGCCAGCAGCGCGCCGGCCAGCAGCAGGGCCGGGCGCACGGACCCCAGCAGCATGGCAGTGGTTTCGTACGTGTACGCCTTGGCCGTTCCCCAAAACGCCGCCGCTGACTGCGCCGCCACGTACCGGTTGCCCAGCAGCCGCGTCCAGCCCGACACGCACCCCACCGGCGCGTACAGCAGCAAGGTTATCGCCCCAATGATGGCGGCGGCCAGCAGCACCTGAGCGAGAAAACCCCGCCGGTAATTTGGCCGCCAGCTTCCGGCCAGCAAGGCCAGCAACAGCCCCGCCAGCGGCAGCGCAAACGTGGGAATGGCGTAGAGGCCCACCACGCTGCTGCCAATAAACACCAGCCACGCCAGCCGGCGGCAGTGGCCTTGGAGCAGCATTTCGACCGCAGCGAAGAATGCCAGCTGAATGCACACAAATTGCAGGTAATACCCGCGGCCGGCCGTGGCGTAAACAATGGTGAGCTTGGTGAGGCCGAACAACGCCGTGACCAGCGCGGCCACCCGAAAATTACAGCGCCTCGTCAGCAACACGCCGCTCAGCGCCGAGCCCGCCGTGGCCACCAGCAACGAGGGCAGCCGCATGATGAGCCGCACCTGTGCCGGCAGGACCTGGGCCAGCGCCCAGCTGAGCATGTTGTAGCCAACGTGGTTGTTTGGGATGGGGTAGAAGCTGGCCACCGCGGCCGCTCCTTCGTGCACAAACGCGTCGTAAGAACCAATCTCATCGGGGCTCAGCGAGTCGTTCAGCAGCCAGAACAGCTGCAAGCCGAGCATGAGGACGAGCAGCGCCGCGCCCAGGGCCTTTTCAGTTAAGCCTAACTCGCCCACCACACGCCGTAACGCGCCAATTGCGCTGCCGATTTCGTGTTGCAAATGCCGGACCTCCCGGCGATAAAGGGGCTTTCGCAGCAAGCCCGCACAAGCCCAGGCGCTGCCCGCCAGCAAGGCCGTGCTGCCCAGGCGCAACGCGGCGTATCGCGCCGGCGTCAGAGCCAGCTCGAGGTAGCTTGGGCCATCGGGCGCGTATTCGAAGTAGGCAACCTGGCCCAGGCGCTGCACTTCAGCGAAGGGCGTGAAGCCAAAAATGCCGACGATGTACGCGCTGGCCAGCAACAGGCCCAGCGCAGCCACAAGCCACAGGAAGCGCATCGGCTACGAAAGCGAAGCAGGCAAAGCCCCTAGTTTCGCCAGCTCGTCCCACACGCGGTGCACGGGCAGGCCCATTACCGTAAAGTAGGAACCCTCCAGCCGCGTCACGCCCACCATCCCAATCCAGTCTTGGGCGCCGTAGGCCCCGGCCTTGTCAAAAGGCCGGGCGGTGGCAATGTAGTGGCTGATTTCGGCGGGGCTCAGCGCCCGAAAGTGTACGGTGGTTTGGTCGGAAAACACCACTTGCCGTCCGTCGCCGCAGCGCAGGCATACGCCGGTAAAAACGTCGTGGGCCCGGCCTTGCAGGCGTGTGAGCATGGCGGTGGCCTGGGCCACGTCGGCGGGTTTGTTCAGCACGTCGTCGTCCAGGCACACAATGGTGTCGGCCGTGAGCACCACTTCGTCAGCCGCCAGGCCTTGGGCGTAGGCCGCTGCTTTGTGGGCCGCCAGGTACTCGGCTATTTCGGCCCGCCGCAAGCGTGCCGGGAAGTCTTCGTTGACTTCGAGCAGCCGGGTTTCATAGGTCAGGCCCAGGTCCGTGAGGAGCTGGCGGCGGCGGGGTGAATTGGAGGCCAGAATCAGACGCATGGGAAGTAATCGGTGTAAGAGAAGGCTAAAAGGGTTTTGAGCCCGCAAGGGAAGCGCTAGAACGGTTTCCCGTTTCGTGTATCGAGTTAAAAGTTGAGAGTCAAAAGGTAAAAATCAGGCCGCTTGCGTTTTACCTTTTAACTCTCCACTTTTAACTTCCTCTAAAAAGGCACACTGACCCGGAAACTGCTTTAAAAGTAGGTTGTGCCGTGAACTCGGCGGCGTTGGCTCGTGTCACCGGGCCCTGGGGCACCTAGCGAACGCGTCGATAAACACACAGCATGCCGTTGCAAAACAGGGGTTTATAACGCCCCCACGCCAGCCAGGCTGGAGGCGGGGAAGCAAGTGGCAGCACCAAAAAATCGTAGTTGCGTCGAGGGGTTGTTTGATTCAACACTTGCAGGTGGGGCGCGGGGCGGTGCTCCATCAGTGCCCGGTGGCTCAGGTACAACTCAAATCCGGGGACGGCAACCAACACGGAGCCTGGTTGTTGGGCCGCCAGCCCACGCGCCGCTTGCCAGTGGCTTTGCTCCTGATGCCGCGCCGCCACGAGCAAGTTCGCTTGCGCGGCCAACCGGAAAAGCGTGTAGCCCCCGCCCAGTACGGCCACGGTACTCCACACCCAGGCCGCCCTAACGGGCACGAGCCGGCTTAGCGTGTCCGTCACCACGCCCAGCAGCAGCACCGTCAGCCACACGGTGTAGTGCAGGGTGCGACCGGGCGGCATCACGTGCTGCACCAGAAACAGGGGCATCGGGGCCACTAGGCCAATCAAACTCAGCCATCCCAGTAGTTTCAGCGAGGCGCGGGCGTATGGCAGCATAAGCACCGCACCGACCAGAAAGAAGAGCAAGAACCAGCTGAAAACCGCGTTGCCGTACAAGACAAGCATGGTGGCCGGAAAGTAGTAGGACGCAATGTCGTGCCAGTAGGAGGTTGCCGGCCGGGCCGCCACAAACGGGTTGGCCAGCAGCAAGTGCCACCCCGTGAGCCAGCCCACGGGCAGGTACAGGACGCAAGCCAAAATGGCCACCGCAGACCCGGCCGCCAGCACCTGCCAGCGCAGGCAATGCGCGTGTCGCCCTTGGGCCGCCACCAACCCAATGCCGAGGCTTGCGAAGGGGTAAACGAACGTGGGAATGAGGTAGAGGCCCGCCACGCACGCCACCACCCAGACGGCCCACGCCAGCCGATGGCTGCCCGGCCCCCGCAGCAACACCAGCGTGGCCAGCAGGCCTGCCTGCACACACAGCGCCTGAAGGCCGTAGCCGCGCGCCGTGACGGCGTATTCCAGGGCCATGGGAGAAAAGTTAAACAGCAGCGTGGCCAGCAAGGCCACGCGCCACCCCGTCAAGTGCAGCAGCACCAGAAACCCCAGGCCCAGCCCCACCAGGCCAAGCGCAAAAACGGGCAACCGCAGCAGCAAGTCCGGCATGCCGGCGGGCAGGTAGTGCAGCAGCGGCCACGCGAGCAGGTTTTGCAGCAGGTGGTTGTTGGGCAGCAAGTAAAACCCGGCCGTCACGGCGGGACCGGGCGCCACGAAATAATCGATGCTCACAATTTCGTC
>DASVTG010000735.1:0-11535 GCA_036387695.1 Hymenobacter sp.
CCGAGGAAATCACCGTGTACTACGCCGAGGTGACCCGCAAAACCGGCGAGGGCGGCGGGCTAGCCGAGGAAAACGAGAACATCGAAATGGTGGACTTCACCTGGGAGGCGCTGTTGGCCGAGCCGCTGCGAGACGCCAAGACGGTGCTGGCGGTTCAGTGGGCGCAGCTAAAGAAGAAGTAAGCGCTTTAGAGAGCAGGGAATCAAGCCTCGTTATTGAAGGAATACGCTAATACAGAGCCATCTAGTGTGATGAGGCGTTGAAGTGTAGAAAAAGCTCTCTACATTTGTGTCAGTACAAAAAAATAAGGGGCCGGGCACACGGCCCAACCCCTTATCCACTACTTGAGGTAGTGAGAGAGCAGCAGCAGGATGATGTCCTTCGCCACTCCGCTCGCAAACCCCAGCAAAATCGGTTTCCACCAATCTTGCAGTAGTTCTTTCGCACGTTCCCGTTTCATTGCTAAGAAGCCAGGGTGTACGTTCCACCCACTTCTTGAAGCCTCGGTTGTTCCTAGCAGCCGGGGCTTCGTCTTTTTACGGACGACGCTTTGGCGGGAGACTACCGTGCGATATACCAAAGATAGGAAAAGGGTTTGAGGTAATTACTAATAATATTAGTTGAAATATCTTTCTTTCTTAGCAATGATAGAAAATTATACTTGCTTGGGTATTCAGGTGTTTTAATGGCTTTTTAGCCAGTTGGCGGTGTTTTGACGGCCGCTTGCGCTGACTCCAGAGCCAAAATGCCTTTCGGTGTGCGGTGCTCGGATGGGCCCGGCTATTGGGCGGCGGGCAGCGTCAGGGTGTAGTCAAACGTCTGGTAGAGCTTGGCGTCGCGGATGCTGACGTTCAGTTCCTGCGGGTCCATTTTGGGGAAGGGAATCATGCGCTGGGCCTGGTAAAGGTCGCGGCCGAAGAAGCGGCCGCTGCCCGGCGCCAGGGTTTGGGTGAGCACTTCCTTGCCTTCCTTGGAAGTGACGGTGAGCGTGAGGTTGGACAACTCGGCGTTGGTGGGGCCCTGGCGGTGGATGGTGACAAACAGCGCGCCGCCGGGCGGAATGGCGCCCACGCGGCGCTGGTAGGTGCTGTCGGCCCAGTCTTTCAGCTTCCGGAGCGCTTCCACTTCGGTGAGCATGTCGGTGTAGGAGCGGTAGCCGAGCCGGGTGAAGGAGCCGTCGACGTCCTGCTCTTCGTCGGTGTTTTTGGTCACGTTCTGCACGTAGGGCGACACGGCGTCTTTCTGGGCGAAGGTGTAGCGCTTGCGGCCTTTGGCGGCCTTGCCCGTGGGCTGGGCCAGGGCCACGCCGGCCGTGCACAGGCTCAGCAGCAGCAAGGTGAGGGAATGACGAATGGAACGGGAAAAAGTGGGCATAGATGGAAGTGAGATAAATGAAAGTAAATGCGAATGGAGCGGGCTACGAATAATCGGGCCACAAAGAAACTGCCTGCCGTGCGAAACTTGGCAAAGTCGCATCGGAAGTTGCGCGAATTGGGGTTTCGTAGCCTATCGAACTTGATTTAAGCATAATGCCGACGTAATGGTGGGGTCACAGCACCGGGTGAACTTTGAAAGCAGGATTTTCACTCTTTACTACCCTTCCTGCCATGTATTTTCCCGCTTTGGTTTCGGGGCTGCGCCGACTGGGGCGCTGGCTCGTGTACGAGTTGTTTCAGCTGGCGCTGTGGGCGGCATTTGGGCTGCACACCCTGGCCAGCCTGCGCTCCGCTTTCGGTGGCGGCGGCAAAAACGGGGCGTTGCGGCGCTCCGGGCCGGCCATTCGTCCGCGCCGCTCGGTGAGTGGTTCTGGCCGCGGGGGGCGTTTCGCGCAGCCCGCCACTGCGTGAGCAGCATCCCCACCGCATTGCCCGCTTCCCTTGGCCCGAAAGCCAAGGCCCGCCGCAAGCGCCGCGTGCAAGTGGCCGTCGTCAGCGACGTGCACTTGGGCACCTACGGCTGCCACGCCAAGGAGCTGCTGCGCTACCTCAAAAGCATCCGGCCGCAGGTGCTGGTGCTCAACGGCGACATCGTGGACATCTGGCAGTTCAGCAAAAACTATTGGCCACCGGCCCACATGCGGGTGGTGCGCTACCTGGCCGGCCTGGCCGCCAAGGGCACCAAAATCCACTACCTGACCGGCAACCACGACGAGCTGCTGCGCAAGTTCGCGGGCCTGAAGCTGGGCCAGTTTCGGCTCGACAACAAGCTGGTGCTGGACTTGCCGCACGGCCGCACCTGGCTGTTTCACGGCGACGTGTTCGACGTGACCATGCGGCACTCGCGCTGGCTGGCCAAGCTGGGCGGGCACGGCTACGACTTGCTGATTCTGATAAACCGCTTCGTGAACTACGGCTTGGCCAAGCTGGGCCGGCCCCGCGTGGCGCTGAGTAAACGGGTGAAGGAGCGGGTGAAATCCGCCGTGGCCGCCGTGAGCAACTTTGAGGAAACCGCCGCGGCCATTGCGGCCGACGAAGGCTACCGCTACGTGGCCTGCGGGCACATTCACCAGCCTGAAATCAAAAGCCTGGCCACCGAGAAAGGAGAGGTCATCTACCTGAATTCCGGCGACTGGGTGGAGAACCTGACGGCCTTGGAATACACGCCCGAAGCCGGCTGGCAGCTTTACTATTACAACGACGACCCCGCCATGCAGCAAACGCCGGAAGCCGAAGCGGCCGATGCCGCCGAAGAACTGGCCGATGCCAACCCCGCCGCGCTGCTGGAAGGCCTGCTGGCTGAGTTTAAACTTAAGGCGTAAATGATGACGAATCAGGTTGTCATGCTTCATCTGGTTTCTGGCTTCCGCGCAGTCGAAGACGTCATTCCCGCATTTTCTGTCATCCTGAGCGCAGCGAAGGACCTCATCACGTCAAAATAATTCGTTCTTTGGCGACAAGGTGCTTCCTTCGTCAGCACGAGAGACGAGGCGGTAGAAATGCTTCGACTTCGCGGCCGCCAAGTAAAGCATGTCGAAAACCGGGTGATTCACACAAAAAATACTTAATGCCCCGCATACTTTACGCCATTCAAGGCACCGGCAACGGCCACCTCACCCGCGCCCTCGACGTGGTGCCGCTGCTCCAGGCCCGGTGCAGCCAGCTCGATGTGCTGGTGAGCGGCCCGCCGGCCGACCTGCCACTGCCTTTTGAGCTGAAACACCGGGCGCAGGGCATGGGCTTTTTGTTCGGCAAGAAGGGCGGCATCAACTTCGTTAAGACCTTTCTGCAATTCAATTCGGCCAAGTTTCTGCACGAGGTGCGCTACCTGCCGGTGGAAAGCTACGACTTGGTTATCAGCGACTTTGAGCCGGTGAGCAGCTGGGCCTGCAAGCTGCGCCACGTGCCCTGCGTGGCCCTCAGCCACCAAAGCGCCGTGCTGCACCCCGCCGCCCCGCGCCCCGACCGGGAAGACCCCGCCGGGCGGGCCGTGCTGAAGCACTACGCCCCGAGCACGGCCCAGTATGGCTTCCATTTTCAGCCGTACGCGCCCGGCATTTTCACGCCGGTTATTCGCCAGCAGGTGCGCGAGCTTAGCCCCGTGAACGAAGGCCACTACACCGTGTACTTGCCGGCCTACGAGGAGGAAATTCTGGTGGAGCGGTTGCAGCACCTGAGCCGCAGCGTGCGCTGGGAAGTGTTCAGCAAGCACAGCACCGAGGCGGCCACCCACGGCAACGTGCAGGTGTGGCCCGTGAGCGGCCCGGCTTTTCTGGACAGCATGGCCCGCTCGGCCGGCGTGCTCTGCGGCGCCGGTTTCGAAACCCCGGCGGAAGCCCTCTACCTCGGCAAAAAGCTGCTGGTGATGCCCATGAAGCAGCAGTACGAGCAGCAATGCAACGCCGCTGCACTCGCCAAAATGGGCGTGCCGGTGATTAAGAACTTCAAAGACAAAAACCTGGATAAAGTTGACCAATGGCTACACCAAGACGACACCGTGGCCGTTGATTACCCGGACCAGACCGCCGCGGTCATCGACCAGCTGCTGCGGGAGCAATTGCAGGGCAAGCAGTTGTCGCGTAAAGCATTGTTATAAAATCGTATACAATACCAGATGCCGTTATGCTCATCTGGCGTCCGCTTAGTCGAAGCATCTCAACCGCGCAAGTAAATTACTACAGCAGTAGAGAGGCTCCGGCTAAGCGGACGCCAGATGAGCACGACAACCATTATTCGTTATCCGTTCGCCTTTTCCGCTTCGCTTCTTACGCGCCCCGCGCATGATTCATTTACCTCCTAGCTACCAGGAGCCGCTGCCGGCGGCTTTCTTTCCGGCCTCGGCCCCGCTGCCGTTTTCCCGCGCCGATTTTGGGGCCGACTTTCAGTGGGGTGCTTCCGCCGCCGCTTACCAAACCGAAGGCGCCTGGCAGCACCAGGGCAAAGGCCCCAGCATCTGGGACGATTTTACGCGCCGCAAGGGCGCCGTCCGGCGCAACGAGCACGGGCGCGTGGCCGCCGATTTTTACAACCGCTACGAAACCGACCTGGATTTGGCCAGCGGCCTGGGCCTGACCGATTTCCGGTTCTCCGCCGCCTGGTCGCGGGTGCTGCCCGAAGGCATCGGCGCGGTAAACCGCCGCGGGCTCGACTTCTACGACCGGCTGGTGGACGCCTGCCTGGAGCGCGACCTGCGCCCGATGCTCACGCTCTACCATTGGGACTTGCCCAGCGCCCTGCAAGCCCGCGGCGGCTGGACCAACCGCAACGTCGTGGGCTGGTTTTCGGAGTACGCGCAAATCATGGCCCGCCGCTTGGGCGACCGGGTGCCCCACTGGGCCGTGCTCAACGAGCCGATGGTGTTTGTGGGCGCCGGGCACTTGCTGGGCGTGCACGCGCCCGGCCGGCGGCACCTGGGGGCGTTCCTCTCGGCGGCGCACCACGCCACGCTGGCCCAGGCGGAGGGCGGCCGCACCTTGCGCGCCTTGCTGCCCGGCTCGGCCCAAATCGGCACCACGTTTTCCTGCTCCTACCTCACGCCGCACCGCCCGGGCCACGCCAACGACGAAGCCGCCACCCGCCGCGCCAACGCCATCCTGAACCGCTTTTTTGTGGAGCCCGCCCTTGGCATGGGCCACCCCGTGGCCGAACTGCCCGCCCTGCGCTGGCTGCTGGAGCGCTACCAAAAGCCCGGCGACGACCAGCGCATGAAGTTTGATTTCGACTTCTGGGGCATCCAGAATTACACCCGGGAAGTGGTGAGGTTTTCGCCGTGGCTGCCCCTGCAATGGGCCGCGCTGGTGCCGGCCAAGCAGCGCGGCGTGCCCTACACCGACATGGGCTGGGAAGTGTTTCCGGAGTCGCTTTACCACATGCTGAAACAGTTTGCGGCTTACCCAAACGCGCCAAAGCTGCTCGTAACCGAGAGTGGCTCGGCGTTTCCGGATGTGGCCGCGGCCGGCCGGGTGCACGACCCGGCCCGGCGCGCTTATTTGCAGGCGGCCATTGGCCAAGTGCTGCGGGCCAAGCGCGAGGGCGTGGACGTGGGCGGCTATTTTGCCTGGAGCCTCACCGATAATTTTGAGTGGGCCGAAGGCTACGGCCCCCGCTTCGGCCTCGTTCACGTCGATTACGAAACCCAGGAGCGGACCGTGAAAGACTCGGGCCTGTGGTATCGGGATTTCCTCGGTGGGCAGCAACAGGCCGAGATTGGTCGTGCAACTGTTCAGGCCGCAATTCAGCCTTCCTGAAGCAGCGGCAGAATGGCGACGAGACGCCACACTTGGCGTCTCGTCGTCCGCGCCGTTCGTGCTCCTTTAATCGTTCAACGCCGAGACGCCAAGTGTGGCGCCTCTACAGCAGATGCCTGGCCGGTGGTGTCGGTGAGCGTGCGAAGAAAGGCCAGCAGGTGGCGCTTTTCGGTTGGGGAAAGGTGCAGCTTATCGGCCGGCAGGGTTTGGGTGGGGACTGAGAGCCCAAGGCCCGCGCCGCCGCCTTCGTTGTAGAAGTCAACAACCTGTTCCAGGGTTTGGTAGGCGCCGTTGTGCATGTAGGGCGCCGTGAGGGCCACGTTGCGGAGCGTGGGCGTTTTGAAGGCGTGGCGGAGCGGGGCGAGCTGCGTGTGGGCGTAGCGGCCCAGGTCGGGGTCGAGGCGGCGGGCGGCGAGCGTGGCGGGCACGCCCAGCACCTCGGCTTCCGAGTCGGTGAAGTTGGGCGGCGCCGTGCCGTTGAGCAGCGGCACGAAGTGGCAGGTGGCGCAGCGCGCCTTGCCGATGAACAGGTTGAACCCCGCCACTTCCGGAGCCGAGAGGGCGGTTGTGGAGCCGCGCATGGCTTGGTCGAAGCGCGAGTTTAGCCGCACGAGGCTGCGTTCGTAAGCGGCCAGGGCGTTTTGGATGTGGACGGGTTCGAGCGGCTTTTCGGCCTGCGGAAAGGCTCGCCGGAACAGGGCCACATAAGCGGGACTGGTGCGCAAACGCGCGGCCGCTTCGGGCAGGGAGCCGTGCATTTCGTCGCGGTTGCCCACCACGTCGAGGCTTTGGTTTTCGAGGGTGCTGGCCCGCAGGTCGTAGAACTGGCCGGACTGCAGGGCGGCGTTGTAAAGGGTGGGCGTGTTGCGCCGGGCCACGCCGCCGCTCAGGGTGGCGTTGCGGGCCAGGCCGTCGGTGAAGGCGCGGGCCGGCTGGTGGCAGCTGGCGCAGGAGCGGCCACTTTTGCCCGACAGAACGGGGTCGGAAAACAGCTGGCGGCCCAGGCGCACTTTGGCCGCATTGGTGAACCACTGCGCGTTGCCGGTGTAGAAATCGGGGTTGAAAGCCGCTGAATCGAAAAGTGTGGACGCATCGCCGCGGAAGCTGCGCAGCTCCGTAAACGGCGCAATGCCGAGCTGCCGCTGGTAGGCCAGCAGGGCCCGGCCCAGCGGGTTGGCGTGCTCGGTGATGAATTTGTACCGGTCGAAATGCGCGAAGTCAACCGGCTGGCGCAGGTAGGCTTCGGCGGCACTCAGGCGTTGGCGCAGCTGCTCGTAGGCCGGCCGGTGGGCGGCAGTGGCCGGCGCATATTGGCGCAGCGGTGCTTGCAAAGCGGCCAGGGCCGCGGCGGCCTCGGGCAGCGCCGTGCCCACGAGCGGCGTGTCGAAGCCGCTGATGCCCATGGCCACCACGCGGAACGTTTCCTGCCGCAGGGCGTCGAAAACGTGGGCGTTGGTGAATTCCTGCACCGCCCAGGTATCGTTCAGGCCGCGGAGCTGGCGGCGGAGCCGGCCGACTTCCTGGCGCAGGCGGGCCCGGCCTTCGGCGTCGGGGGCGGGGTAGAGCAGCGTCTCGATGACTTGCAAGCCGCCCGCCTCGAATTGCCGCGTTTCTTCCACCTCAATTTCCGGCACTGGCGCGCCGTTGACGAGGCGGCTGGTGCTGGGCAAAAAGTATTCGCTGAAGGCCTCCACTCGCTTGTAAGCCAGGCGGCAGCGCACGAAAGCCCGGCGCAGCGAGTCGACGGAGCTGGCGGGCCGGCCGGCCAGGGGCAGCAATTCGTGGTCGACCAGGGCGGTCAGCCGGGCCAGGTCGGCGGCCACCAGGGCGTGCACTTGGGCCGGGCGTGTGGTCGCCTTGGTGGCAGCGGCCTGAGTGGCCGTGCCCGTGGGGGACGGGCCACAACCGGGCAGCAGCAACCAGCTGCCCATGCCTAGCAGCGCCAACCGCTGCCTCAATCGGGATAAAAACCGCATCCGTGTACGCAAAGAGTGAAAAGCAAGCAGCCTTTCGCTCACATCGAGCGAAAGGCTGCCAACCGGAATGTTATTAACAATTACTTAGCAATGCCACGCACGATGAGCACTTGGCCACCCTCGCGGTTGTTGTTCGAGGCGTTGCCCGAGCGGTCGGGGTCCTGGAACTTGGCGTCCTGCCAGGTGTGGGGGTGAATGTTGACCAGGAAGGTGTTGGGCGTGTTCACGATGTCGCTGATGTCAATCATGGCGCCGTATTCCCAGGAGCTGAGCAAGTTCGACTTTGCGGTGTTGTACTTGTCGTTGAAGGCGGCGTCGGTGCGGCGGTGGTTCATTTCGAGCACGGGCACGGCCCGGGTGGTGGGGGCGGCGATGCTGTGCTGCCAGATGCGGCCGTCGTGGTCGGTGGCGAGGTAGAACGAGTCGCCGTCTTCCTGAATATAGACGTAGTTCTCGGTCACGCACAGGTTGTCGGGGTTCACGATGTACTTGCCGGGGTCGGTGCCGCCGTCCACGGCCACGCTCAGCTTTCCCTTCAGCGGGTCGGCGTCGTTGAGCAGCAGGCGGTACACGCGGCCCCACATGGTTTTGCCGGTTACGGGTGTGATTTTGTCGCTTTCGCTGATGCCGGTGGCCGTGAAGTAGATTTCGCGGCCCCGGGCCCCGCCGCCCTTGCGGTAGTCCACGTCTTCGACGCGGGCCAGCTGCAGGGCGTTGAGGGTGATGGACTGGGCGGCAATTTGGGCGCCGGTCAGGGCCTTAGCGCCGGGTACTTCCACAAACTCCACGTCGTAGTTGGTGCCGGCGGTCATGTCGGTTTCCACGGGGTTGCCGTTGGTGCGGCGCAGCATGTAGAGCTTGCCGTTGTCGAGGTCGCCGGGCGTGTTCGAGATATAGGCCAGCACCTGGCCGTTGCCGTCGTCTTCGCCGATGATGATGACCGTTTTGCCGGGGTAGGCGTCCTTGGGCAGGGGCACGGCGTTTTCCATGCTGGCCTTGCCCAGGGCTGGCTTGAGGCGGCTGGAGTTGGATTTGTCGGCCGCGCCCACGGGGTCAATGGCGTGTACCATGCCTTCAACGTTGCTTTCGCTGGCCGTTAAAAAAATCGGGGCCGGAAAGCCGTGCTCTGCCGGCGTGGCCAACGTGGCCGAGCACAGTCGGTTGAGGCCACCGTTGTAGTCTACCAGGTATTCGCCTTTCACCGGCTTGAACGTCTTGTCGAGGTACACCCGCGACACCGAACGCTGGATTTCGTGATTGTTAATCAGGATGAAGCCTTCGCCGGTGGGGTTTTTCAGCAGGCCCGCACCGTCGGGCTGCGCCCCGAAGCGGAAGGCCGGCGACTCGCTCAGCACGTCCTCCGAGCCAATGAGCGGCAGCACCTGCAAGGACTCAAAGCCGGGCATGGTTTTCACCAGCGAGGGCGTGACCGAATGGGCTTTCAGCTCCACGCTCGAACCGGGGGGGGCGGCGGGCTGGTCGTTGTCGTTGCAGCCGGTGAGGGCGGTGGCCAGCGCCAGGCCGCCCAGCAGGAGCCGCGAAGTAGTATTCAAGTGCATCATCAGGATTTTGCAATGGTGAAACCGTGCTGCAAAAGTCCTGAGAGCGTGTTATGGGGGCGTTAGGGAGGAGTTAAGTTGCCGTCATGGAATTGTGATGGCAGCGTGTTGCCGTAGCGTAGCGCGGCCCTTTAGTCCGCGAATGAAGGCGTGGCGATAAAACAGCCCGGGCGCGGACTAAAAGTCCGCGCTACGCTACGGCAGCATATCGCGGCAGTTCATAAATTTCTCAATCAGCTGCTCGGGGTGCTGCTCGTCAAACTCGCCGAAGCCGAGCAGCAACGCCGGGGCGGGCTGCAGAAACCTGATGGCGTCCTTAACCGCTTCCAAATACCAACTGAGGCGTTCGCGGTCGCCGCCGGCCGCCGCAATTTCGGCGTCCCAGCGCAGCGCTTCGGGGGCTTTGCGCACCAAAAAAGGAATGACAAAAGGGATGTAGCGGCTGAAAACCGGGTTTTCGGCGTTGGTCAATCGAGCGTCGGGCCAAACGTGGTACTCGGCAAACGAAGCGGGCGGCGCCACCAGAAACGGCGTCTTTTCCAGCGTCATTTCGCCGAACATTTCGATGCGGTTGGGCTGGGCGTAAAACTGCGCGTAGGCCGCATACCACACCGAAATCCCGGCCGGGCTGACCAACTGGTAGGGATGGAAGGAGCTGGTGATGCCCAGGCCGCCATGCGGGCCGATGACAAGCTTGTACAGCTCGCCAAACTTGTCAAATTCAGTGGATTGCTGGTAGGGATTGTTGGTGAGGCCGTAGAGATAGAAGCTGGCGAAATCGTTCAGCGACGGTCCGGCGAGGCCGGCAGGAGGAGCGGTGTCAGGCACGGGAAGCAGCTTTGGAAACAGGGGTAATGCAAGGGATAAATCGTTTTGCAGTACGCAAACCTATTTCGGGATGGCTGAAAACCCTCGCTCCAGCCGCCTCGGTGCTACATTCGGGCTCCCGCTTTTCGGGTTTGTCTGCATGCTCCTGACCATTTCCACCACCTACCAGCCCGCCACCGACCTGGGCTACCTGCTGCACAAGAACCCGGCGCGCCTGCAAAGCCTGGAAGTGGCCGGCGGCCAGGCCCACGTCTTCTACCCCGAAGCCACGCCTGAGCGCTGCACCGCCGCCCTGCTGCTCGACCTCGACCCCGTGGGCCTCGTGCGCGGCCGGGGCGGCGCGTCCGGCGAAGGCTTCGCCCTGGAGCAATACGTGAACGACCGGCCCTACGTGGCCTCGTCCTTCCTGAGCGCGGCCCTGAGCAAGGCCTTCGGCACGGCCATGAACGGCACCTGCAAAGACCGCCCAAACCTGCCTGCCCAGGCCCTGCCGCTGGCCGTGAAAGTGGCCGTAGTCTCCGCGCCCGGCCCTGACTGGCCGCGCCGCCTATTCGAGCCGCTGGGCTACGAAGTGGAAATCGAAACCACCCCGCTCGACCCCACCGTGCCGGAGTGGGGCGACAGCCGCTACTACACCCTGCACCTGCGCCACGCGGGTCTGCGCCTGCAAGACGTGCTGACGCACCTCTACGTGCTGCTCCCGGTGCTCGACAACGACAAGCACTACTACATCGGCGAAAACGAAGCCGAAAAGCTGCTGCACCGCGGCGGCGACTGGCTGCCCCAGCACCCGGAGCGCGGCTTCATCACGCGGCGGTATCTGCGGTACTTGGCGGCGTATGTGAACCCCACGCTGGAGCGGCTGCTGGAAGGGGAAGTTCAGGAGGACGCCTCACCCCCTGACCCCCTCTCCGAAGGGAGAGGGGACACCGGTCTTGCTCCTGAAGATTTAGCTCCTGCTGAAAGTCGCCTGGCTCCCCCTCTCCCTTCGGAGAGGGGGCCGGGGGGTGAGGCGCCGGTAGAGGGCCGCCTGAGCCTCCACGACCAACGCCTTCAGCAAGTCGCCCACGAAATCTACCAGCTCGCTCCGAAGCGCGTGCTCGACCTGGGCTGCGGCGAAGGCAAGCTGCTGCGCCTGCTCCTGCGCCAGCCCAAAATCGAGTACATCCTCGGCATGGACGTGTCGCACCAGGCGCTGGCCCGCGCCGCCCAACGGCTGCACCTCGACGAGATGCCCCCGCGCCAGCGCACCCGCATCGACCTCATCCAGGGCTCGCTGCTCTACCGCGACGAGCGCCTCGCCGGCTTCGACGTGGCGGCCCTGGTCGAAGTCATCGAGCACCTGGACGAAAACCGCCTCGCCGCCCTCGAAGCCGTGATGTTCGGCCAGGCCCGCCCGGCGCACGTCTTCCTCACCACCCCCAACGCCGACTACAACCAACTCTTCGAGAAGCTAAACGCCGGCGAATTCCGCCACGACGACCACCGC
>DASVTG010000736.1:0-5220 GCA_036387695.1 Hymenobacter sp.
TCCTTCCTGTCATTGCCAGACACCTTATTGATGTGAAAAGCCCCGGCTCTGGGTAGAGTCGGGGCTTTTTCATTGGGCTTGTCACATTACCAGGCTGGTCGCTGAGAACAGGACGGATTGCCACGGCCTGCGGCCTCGCAATGACAGACGGCAAAATGACCAAGTGCTACTCAGCCTTCCACAGCTCCTGCTGCACCTGTTTGCCAACGGTAAGCATGATGCGCACCGGGCTCGGAATCAGCGTAATGCGAGCTTCCTTGCCAGGGTACTTCTCCGAATCTACCCATACACCTTCTTTTGGCGAGGGGGTTGAGCCGGGGGTGCTGGGCAAATAGGCGGTGGGCAGCAGCACGTCGGTGTCCGACTTCAGGTCGGTGTGCACTTTGTCGAGCGCGGTTTCGAGGAAGTCGCCGTATTCGTCGTTGAAGTCGTCCTCCAAATCGTGCAGGGCTTCTTCCACGTCGTCGTAGCGGGCGTCGTCGTACTTGAGGGTGTGCAGCTCGGCTTTCTTTTCGATGAGGGCCACCAGGGCTTGGTTCAGTTCTTCGGTATTCATGTGGGGCGCTATGGCGGAGGGTTCGCCACAAAAATGGGAATGAAATGCCAAACGCGCACCGGATGCGGGCCGGGCTTCGGGCGGGCGGCGTCGTTTTCGGGTCGGAACCAACGGAACCCGTATTTTTACCCCGTTCATTCCCACCCTCATTTCCCTCGCACCCGCCCATGCAAACCATGACCTCCCCCGAAGTGCTGGCCCAACCCGCCCAGGACTTCCTCCCGCTCAAAGGCACCGACTTTGTTGAGTTTTACGTCGGCAATGCCAAGCAGTCGGCTTACTACTACCAGGCCGCGTTCGGCTACGAGCTGGTGGCCTACGCCGGCCCCGAAACCGGCCTGCGCGACCGCGCCAGCTACGTGCTGCAGCAGGGCAAAATCCGGCTGGTGCTCACCACTTCCCTCCTGCCCGATTCCGACATCACGCGCCATGTGGCCCAGCACGGCGACGGCGTGAAAGTAATGGCCCTGTGGGTGGACGACGCCCGCAAATCGTGGGAGGAAACCACCAAGCGCGGCGCCCGCTCCGCCTTCGAGCCCTACACCATCGAGGACGAGTTTGGCTCCGTGACGCTGGCCGGCATTTACACCTACGGCGAGAGCATCCACACCTTCGTGGAGCGCACCAACTACACCGGCCCGTTCATGCCGGGCTTCGTGGCCAAATCCAGCGGCGTGTCCCAGGGCGCGCCGGTGGGCCTGCTGCACGTCGACCACTGCGTGGGCAACGTGGGCTGGGGCGAAATGAACCAGTGGGTGAAGTTTTACGAGGACGTAATGGGCTTCAAGTTGCTCCTCACGTTCGACGACGAGGACATCAGCACCGAGTATTCGGCCCTGATGAGCAAGGTGGTTTCCAACGGCAACGGCTACGTGAAGTTCCCCATCAACGAGCCCGCCGAAGGCAAGAAGAAGTCGCAGATTGAGGAGTACCTCGACTATTACCACTCGCCCGGCGTGCAGCACATCGCCATCGCCACCAACGACATCCGCAGCACCGTCACCGAGCTGCGCCGCCGCGGCGTGGAGTTCCTGACCGTGCCCGGCGCCTACTACGACGACCTGCTGGACCGCATCGGCGCCATCGACGAGGACTTGGAATCCTTGAAAGCCTTGAACCTGCTCGTGGACCGCGACGAAGAAGGCTACCTGCTGCAAATCTTCACCAAGCCCGTGGAAGACCGGCCCACGGTGTTCTACGAAATCATCCAGCGCAAAGGCGCCAAGAGCTTCGGCAAAGGCAACTTCAAAGCCTTGTTCGAAAGCATCGAGCGCGAGCAGGCTTTGCGCGGCAACCTGTAGGCAAGCGCCCCGTCGGCTGAAGCCGCGTCTGCTGACAACCGGAACGTCCTGCCGAGCGGCGCTTGGCAGGACGTTCTTGGTTTATATTGCAGGATGCATAGATTTATTTTTATACTTTCCTTACTGGCTTCGGTCGCGCCAGTTCCTGTGCGTGCCCAAGGCGGCTGCCGGGACCCGCAAGCCACCAACCACAACCCGGCGGCCGCTGCCAACGACGGCTCGTGCCAATACGCCGTAACGAGCGCCACGCTGCCCATAAAAACGGCCCTGGCCAGTGCCGTGCCCGAAAGCTCCGGCCTGGTGTTTACCGGCCAAAGCTTGTGGACGTTTAACGACAGCGGCAATGCTCCGGTGCTGTTCAAAGTGGATTCCACCACGGGCAACGTCTTGCAGCAGGTGACGGTTTCCAACTTCGGCAACGTGGATTGGGAGGATATTGCTGCCGATGCCCAATACCTCTACGTTGGCGATTTTGGCAACAACGCCGGCAACCGCCGCGACTTGCGGGTGCTGCGCGTGGCCAAAGCCGATATCGGCCCGGCGGCTTCGGAAAGCGTGACGGCCCAGGCCATCAACTTCAGCTACCCTAACCAAACCAACTTTGCCCCCGGCACCAACAACCACAACTTCGACTGCGAGGCGTTTTTCTACGCCAACGACTCGCTACACTTGTTCACCAAGAACTGGGCCGACGCCCGCACCAACTATTACATCATCCCGGCCCAGCCGGGCACGCACGTGGCACGCCTCAAGGCCAGTTTCAACGCGAACGGCCTCATCACCGCGGCTGGCCTCAACCCCACGGGCCGCGGCGCCGCGCTGCTGGGCTACACGCCCAGCACCGGCGCCACCTTTGTGTGGCTGCTCTCCGATTTTACCACCACGCACTACTTCCAAGGCAACAAACGGCGCATTGAATTGCCCAATGCCTTGCTCATCGGGCAAGCGGAAGGGCTGTGCTTTGTGGGAGCTTACCGCGTATTTGTGTCCAACGAACGGCTCAACAGTCCCGTAGTAGTGCCGCAGCGGCTGTATGCGCTCAACACGAGCGCCTGGCTGGCCCCACTCCTTCCCACGGCCACGGCGGCGCAAGCCGACGCCGGCTTTTCCATTTACCCCAACCCCGCCCGGCACACGTTCCGCATCGAGCGGCCGCCGAGCGGTGCGGCCCTCCGGCTGGTGCTGCAGGACTTGCAAGGGCGCGTGGTGGCCACCGAAACCCTGCCGGCGGGCAGTAGCACCGCGCCGGAAATGCCAGTGGCTCAGTTAAGCGCTGGTTTGTACGTGTTGCGAGTGGAGTCCGCAGCCGGCAGCTTTTCCAGAAAAATCGAAATCAGGTAGCCCCCAAGCCAACCCTACCGCCGGTCGACGGCGACGGTTCTGCCAGGCGCTACGGTTTTTGGTTCAACCTTCTTTCCTTTACGGCCGTTTTCGCCCTACCCAAACACCTTTTCATTCCGCTCCATGGCCCTTGCCCCCGAAATCCAGAACACCATCAACACCTGGCTCACGCCCGACTACGACGCCGACACCCAAGCCGCCATCCGCGCCCTGCAAACCAGCGGGCAGGACGAGCAGCTCACCGACGCCTTCTACCGCACCCTGGAATTCGGCACGGGCGGCCTGCGCGGCGTCATGGGGCCCGGCTCGAACCGCATGAACCGCTACACGCTGGGCATGGCCACGCAGGGCTTGTGCAACTACCTGCTGCAGAGCTTCCCGCGCCAGCAAATCAAGGTGGCCATCGCGCACGACAGCCGAAACAACAGCCCCGAGTTTGCGCAAATAGCGGCGGGTATTTTCTCGGCCAACGGCATCGTCGTGTACCTGTTTGAAGGACTGCGCCCCACGCCGGAGCTGTCGTTTGCCATCCGCGAGCTGGAGTGCCAAAGCGGCTGCGTGATAACGGCTTCGCACAACCCCAAGGAGTACAACGGCTACAAAGTGTACTGGAACGACGGCTCGCAGGTGGTGGCGCCGCACGACCAGAACATCATCACCGAAGTCAACAAAATCACGAGCGTGGGCGAGGTGCGATTTGAGGCCGACCGGTCCAAAATCTTCCTCATTGGGGCCGACCTGGACGCGCGCTATTTTGCCCGCGCCCGCCAGCTCAGCATCGACCCCGCCGCCATCCAGCGCCAACACGATTTGAACATCGTGTACACGCCCATTCACGGCTCGGGCATCACGCTGGTGCCGGGCTTGCTGCAGGCATTTGGCTTCACCAACGTGAACGTGGTGCAGGCCCAGGCCATGCCCGACGGCAACTTCCCCACCGTGCAGTCGCCCAACCCCGAGGAGAAGAGCGCCATGCAGCTGGCCCTCGACCAGGCCAAGGCCACCAACGCCGACATCGTGCTGGCCACCGACCCCGACGCCGACCGCGTGGGCGTGGGCGTGAAAAACGACGATGGCGAGTGGGTGCTGCTGAACGGCAACCAGACGGCGGCCATGCTCACCCACTACCTGCTGAGTGCCCGCCACCGCGCCGGCCAGTCCACCAACAAAGATTACATCGTCTACACCATCGTGACGAGCGAAATCCTGGGGGATATCGCCCGCGAGCACAGCGTGAAGAGCTACCAAACGCTCACCGGCTTTAAATACATTGCCGGCCTCATCCGCGACCTGGAAGGGCAGGAAATTTACATCGGCGGCGGGGAGGAAAGCTACGGCTTCCTCATCGGCGACTTCGTGCGCGACAAAGACGCGGTGTCGGCCTGCGCGCTGGTGGCCGAAATGGCGGCCGTGGCCAAAGACCAGGGCCGCACCCTCTACCAGGAGATGACCCAGATGTACGCCCACTACGGCCTCTACGTGGAAGACCTGATTTCCCTCACCAAAAAAGGCCAGCGCGGCGCCGAGGAAATCCAGGAAATGATGGCCAGCCTGCGCGCCAACCCGCCCGCCCGCATCGCGGGCCTGAAAGTGGTGGAAATCCGCGACTACAAAACCGGCAAAATCCACGACCTCGCCACTGGCACCACCACCGAAACCGGCCTGGAAAGCTCCAACGTGCTGCAGTTCCTCACCGAAGACGGCAGCAAAATCTCGGCCCGCCCCAGCGGCACCGAACCCAAAATCAAGTTCTACTTCAGCGTGAAGCAGCCGCTAAAGTCCGCCGTGGATTTTGACCTGGCCAACCGCCTGGGCCATGAGAAAATACAGGCGATAATTGCAGATATGCAGCTGCGGTAGCATCTGTAGGCGTGCGTGATAAAAAAGCCCGGCGTATTATCGTCGGGCTTTTTTATGCGCTGTAGTTATGCCAACCCCTGGATTTGTAACCAACATTCATCCGACCACCAGTGCCCGCGGCTTCGCTACCACCGCCCTAACGGTGATGGGCATATTCTTTTG